>DDTZ01000082.1:3560-20061 GCA_002344565.1 Bdellovibrionaceae bacterium UBA2351
TCGTGAAAATGGATACATGCAAGGTGCTCCGAATTTAACGTGGAGTCACGCAAGCATCATCACGGCAAAACTGCGTCGTGACGAAGCTATTTCTGTTGGTCGCGCGTTCTTAAAATAATTGGGGTCCTTAGTATGAGTATTTTTAATAAAGCATTCACTGTCCTACAACGCGTCGGACAGTCCTTAATGATCCCGGTTTCAGTATTACCAGCGGCCGGTCTATTAGTAGCACTTGGTCGTATCTTAAAAGATAATTTTGAAGCCGCGTCTTTGATTCACAAAATCGGTGAGGTTTTCTTTAGCGGTGGTTTAGCGATATTTGAACAACTACCCGTGATTTTCGCCATGGGCGTGGCGATTGGGTTCACAGCTGGCGCCGGTGCCGCAGCTTTAGCTGCGGGTGCTGGTTACTTTACATTAGTGAATGTTTTAAAGGTTGTTTCCGGTTTTTCGCCGGAAGAACTTGCTATCAACACGGGCGTTTTTGGCGGTATCGCGGCCGGCGGAGTTTCTGCCTATATCTACAATCGCTATCACACAACAACGCTGCCTCAAGTCCTTGGTTTCTTTTCTGGTAAACGTTTAGTTCCCATCTTGGCATCCGCTGCCTGTTTAGTACTGGGTTTATTGCTTGGTGTATTCTGGCCGCCGATTCAATCGGGAATCCACAAAGTAGGTCTTTTAGCATTGAATTCAGATTTAGGACCGGCGATGTATGCAGCGGGAAAGCGTCTTTTGATTCCGCTTGGTTTACACCATGTTTACTATCCGCCGTTCTTGTTTGAATTTGGGGAATTCGTAAATGCAGCAGGACAGACTTTAAAAGGTGATTCGCCTCGTTACTTTGGTGGCGATCCGTCAGCAGGACGATTCATGGCCGCGGAATTTCCGATTATGTTGTTTGGCTTGCCAATGGCCGCTTTAGCCATGGTTCTTAGAGCGAAACCTGACCGTCGCAAAGCCATTGCAGGTATCATGGTTTCAGCCGCGCTGACTTCGATCATTACGGGCATTACAGAGCCAATCGAATTTGCATTCTTGTTCGTGGCACCAATTCTGTACGTTTTTCACGTAGCATTAGCATTCTTGTCGGGTATTTTAACTTACCAATTTGATATCCACTTGGGCTACACGTTCTCGGCGTCATTAATCGATTTCGTACTTGGGTTCTTTAATCAAAAGAACAGTTTATCGTTCTGGCTTATCGTGGGCCCGATCATTGGCGCCCTCTACTTTGGAGTATTCTATACATTGATTCCATTGTTGAATTTAAAAACGCCTGGTCGCGAAACAGAAGAAGAACTTGCGGCAACCGCAGCTAGTTCGCCAACCCAAGGAACAAGTCGAGCAGCCGATATTTTAGTTGCGCTGGGTGGAGCGAGTAACATCGAATCACTAGATGCCTGCATCACTCGTCTTAGACTTGTGGTTAAATCAGCGGAAAAAGTTAACAAGGACGCACTGAAAAGCCTTGGTTCATCTGGTGTAATGATTACGGGACAAAATGTTCAAGCGATTTTTGGTGTTGAATCTGATAAAATTAAAGATCAAATCAAAGCAGTCATGACCAATGGCTCGACAGCGAAGTCTTTGTTTGTTTCACCCATCGAAGGTGAAATCCTGGCGATTGAAGCCACTCCGGATGAAACATTCTCGCAAAAGATTTTAGGTGACGGTTACCTTATTAAGCCTACAAATGGCGTTGTTGTGGCTCCATTTGATGGTGAAGTTATGCACTTCTTCCCAACTAAACATGCGATTGCTTTAAAAAATTCAGACGACGTAGAGGTTCTAATCCACATCGGTATTGATACTGTAAAAATGAATGGTAGGGGCTTTAAAGGTTTCGTGGAAATTGGCGACAGAGTTAAACAAGGTCAAAAACTGATCGAGTTTGATTTACACCTTGTAAAAGCAGAAGCAAAATCAGATTTAACACCTGTGGTATTCACAAACACAGATAAAAAAGTAGTTATTTCTAAAAAATCAAATCAACACGTAGAAGTGAGTTTCTAAAATGGCTGAAGTAAAAAAAGTATTGTTAAATAAAGAAGGTCTTCATGCACGTCCCGCAGGCACCCTTGCCAAAGCAGCCGCTGGATTCAAAAGCAAAATTGAGCTTCAATTTAATCAGAAAAAAGTAAACGCAAAATCTTCACTTAGCTTAATGACGCTTGGTTTAGCTCATAATTCTGAATTTACAATTCTGGCTGACGGTGAAGATTCTGAACAAGCGTTAAAGGCGCTGGCTGACTTAGTAGATAAGGAATTTAAAATTTGATCTCCGCGGCTTCAACTAAAGTTTTCAAAGGCACGACGGTTTCAAAGGGCATCGCCCGGGGACCGATTTATTTTAAAAAAGAACTTAACCTAACAAATGGCTGGGCCGTCCGAGGCTCGGTGACGGATGAGCAAAATCGCTACAATAAGGCCGTGGACCTATCTCGCACAGATTTAAATCAGCTTATCGCGAGCATGGACGTTTCCCACTCTGAGGGCCGAGACGTGATTGAAGCCCACATCCAGTTACTAGAGGACCCTGAAGTTCAAGATCAAGTCTTTGCCAAAATCGAAAACGGTTTTTCCGCGATCGAAGCCTACTCAACGGTAGTTGAAGATTTCAGAAATTTATTTGCTCAGCTTGATGACGAATATATGAAGCAAAGAGTTCATGACTTAGATGACGTGTCTAAGCGTGTTTTGTTTTACATCGCAAATCCAAACGAAACTTATGAAAATATCTCGTTAACTCAACCGTCTATTTTAGTTTCTGACGATTTAAGCCCCTCGCAGCTTTTAGGTTTAGATAAATCTAAAGTTTTAGGTGTGGTTTTAAAACATGGCAGTACGCAGTCGCATACTTCAATATTGTGTCGTTCTTTAGAGATTCCGTGTATTGTTCGCGCGGCAATTGATATTGATGATCGCGAGTCAAAAATTATTGGCTTCCTAGACTCTATCGCCGGCGATTTATATTTAAATCCAGATCCACAAATCGAGGCTAAGTTAGAATCTAAACGCAAGAGCTATATTAACGAACTAAGCCTTCTTCAATCGTTCAAAAATATGGCAACCAAAACAAAATCCGGTCGCCTGGTTCCACTCGGTGCTAATATTTCTGGTCCTCAAGATGTTGAATCCGTTTTAAAGAACGATGCAGAGTTAGTTGGTCTTTATAGAACTGAATTTTTATTTTTAGATCGCACAAAAGCACCGACTGAAGATGAACAATTTGAAGTTTACAAAAAAGTTTTTGAGGGCTTACCGAACAAACGCATTATTTTAAGAACACTTGATATCGGTGGTGATAAGGTTATTTCCTATCTAGATCTTGAAAAAGAAGAAAATCCTTTCCTTGGCGTTCGAGGGATCCGTCTGTGCTTAAAATACAAGGAACTATTCAAAGATCAACTGCGCGCGATCTTACGAGCCTCTGTTTACGCAAGTGATCTAGGCATCATGTTCCCAATGGTTTCCACACTAGAGGAAATCACCGACAGCAAAAAACTTCTAGACGAAGTCAAAAAAGAACTCCGCCTAAAAAATATTCCCTACAACGAAAAGATCGAAATCGGTGTAATGATGGAAGTTCCGTCTCTTGGCTTCATGTTAAAAGAAGTAGCTCAGGAAGTTACATTCATCAGTATTGGTACGAACGATTTATTCCAATATTCAAATGCGTGCGATCGCATGAATGCAGATTTGGGATCAATCTCGTCACCTAATCACATTGGTTTTTTGCGATTTTTGAAGTTTATTATCGAAGAGTCTCATAAATATGGCTTGCATGTAGGCGTATGCGGTTCTATCGCTCATCATCCACAAATTATGCCGTTTCTAATTGAGTGCGGGGTTGATGATCTCAGCATGACAGCTCAACATGTGCTAGAAGCCCGCAAGGCTATTGCTAGCCTAAACTAGGGGTTTTCATTCCTTAGAATGAATGATTTGTAAAAGAAGACCTTTGATAAAATCGGCGTCTTTTTTAACCAAATTATGAGGTAGATTTTTTCGAATATAGACTGTTGGATTAAGTGACGCTAGAAGGTTCACGCTTTGAGCCGGCGTCATCGAGTCATTTTCACCATGAACGACAAACATACGAGCCTTGATCTGTGATAGACCTTTCATAGTGTGAGCGGCATCGCTCGCTGTATTGATTATTTCTCGATAGCTTTGGCGGTAGTATCGCGACATAATTTCGCTGCTTGGTAATAACATGGTCATCGGTTCATTGAACCATCGATCAGCCACATAGCTCGGACTGTAAATTCCAGAAATTAAAACTAAACTTTCTATTTTCTGAGATGCGATCTGAGCAGCCTTCATCGCAACAATCGCCCCATACGAATACCCTACTAAAATAATTCGACCTGGATAGGCGTTGATATGGGTAAGCAGGGACTTAACTTGGTCCGCGAAATCATAAAATGACTTATCCTGAATCTCACCACCATATCCAGGTCGATCGGGTGCTACCAAGAATGCTTCATTCCTGAGTTCATGGCTATTTACGAATGAGTGAAACTGAGCACCCGTTGCAGGCGACCCGTGTACGAAAATCACGGTGGGTCGGGATAGAGTTTCGGCAAATAGGCTGTTTGAGACTAAAACAAGAAGACCTACTAATAGAATTTTAAATGAGCCGACCATGCGTAAAGAAATCTGCAACTTTTTGACCTGTTTTCTAGTCATTAAAATGACTTAAATACCAAAAACCTGTCACAAAAACGACAAAATGCCGTTTGTTGCTTACTTTCATTAGTTTTGAAGAATTTTAAATAAGAAAGATGGTGGCCAGAGAGGGAATTGAACCCCCGACACAAGGATTTTCAGTCCTCTGCTCTACCGACTGAGCTACCTGGCCTCGGTTTTAATTGTCCGAAGCCAGTTAAGTAACCTTCCAGTAAATATCTTGTCAAGAGTTAAAAGCTTTTTCTAAATCCTTGATCAAATCGTCAATATCTTCGATCCCAACTGACAGACGAATCAGTGAATCATCGATTCCCAGCTCTTTTCGCTTATCTGCGGGGACACTTGCGTGAGTCATAATCGCCGGATGCTCGATTAGGGACTCAACTCCGCCTAAACTTTCAGCTAAAGCGAAGATTTCTACGCTTTCTAAAAATTTACGAGCCGCTGGAAGCCCACCTTTAATAAAGAACGTGATCATTCCACCGAATCCTAGCATCTGGCGCTTAGCCAAATCGTGCTGGGGATGAGATTTCAAACCAGGGTAAATCACTTTTTCTACTTTTGAATGTGTCGATAAAAACTCAGCTACCTTAATCGCGTTCGCTTCGTGAGCTTTCATTCGTAGTGGCAGAGTTTTCAAGCTTCTTAGAGCCAAGAACGAATCAAAAGGACCTTGAATGGTTCCCATTGAGTTACTTAGAAATGCCAAACGTTCTGCAATGTCTGCTTTATTGGTAACCGCAATGCCGCCGACCATATCTGAATGGCCACCGATGTATTTAGTTGCCGAATGAACAACAATATCGGCACCCAAATCTAGAGGTCTTTGGAAATAAGGACTCATGAATGTGTTATCAACAACGACCAAAATACCTTTTTGGTGTGCGATTTTTGCAATAGTTTCGATGTCAGCAAGTTTTAAGGTCGGATTAGTTGGTGTTTCTAACCAAACCATTTTTGTCGCGGGTGTAATCGCCGCTTCAAAATTCTTAACTTGAGTTAAATCAACGTATGAAAAATTCAATCCCATTGGACGCAAAACTTTATCAAATAAACGGAACGTACCGCCGTACATATCATCCATTGCGATAACGTGATCAGAATTTTTCAAAAGTGCTAATATCGTTGTCGTTGCTGCACAACCAGATGCAAAGGCAAACCCATGAGTTCCATTTTCAAGCGCCGCCATACAGTTTTCATAAGCTTTTCGCGTGGGGTTGTGAGTACGCGAATACTCCCATCCTTTATGTACACCCGGAGATTCTTGAACGTAAGTTGATGTTAGGTACACCGGAGTCATGATCGCGCCCGTTGTGGGATCTGGCTGTTGGCCCGCGTGAATGGCTTTTGTTGCGAATTTTACTTTTGCATCTGTTTTTTTCATCTGGCTATCCCTGATTAAATACCAATTTCTTTGTAATAATTTTGATAGTCTTCAATTTTGTTAAAGACTTTTCCGATTTCGTCTGCTGTTAAGAAGCCGTTGTCGATCATCCACTTATTATTGAATGCCTTGCTTAAGTATGCTTTTCCGCTATCAGGCAGAATGACCAAGAAACGTTTCTTTTCTTTGATTTTTTTGCCGTAATTGATCGCGCCAACTAAAGCCATCGCGCTTGATGGACCAACGCACAATGACTCTTTTTGAATGAGCTCGCGAGTCATCAAGAATGACTCTTTATCCGTTACTTTCTCGAAATCATCCATGTATTTAAGTTCAACGTTTTCAGGCAAGAAGTCTTCGCCAACACCCTCTACTTTATAAGAGGCTGGTGGATCGATTACTTTTTTATGATAGAATAGATCATAAAGGATACTTCCTACGGGATCTGCGCACACGATTTTAACATTTGGGTTTTTCTCTTTTAAATAACGACCAACACCTGAAATAGTACCACCCGTTCCGGCACCGCCCACAAACACATCAATTTTTCCATCCATTTGTTCCCAAATTTCAGGGCCTGTTGATTTATAATGGCGTTCACGGTTGTCGATATTGTGGTATTGATTCGCGTAGAAACAGTTTGGCGTGTTGTCGGCGATCTTTTTCGCGACATTTACATAGTATCTAGGGTCTGTTGGCTCAACTCCAGTTGGCGTAATCAATACTTTGGCACCAAAAGCCGCCAAGATCGCACGTTTTTCTTCGCTGATTTTGTCTGGCATGATGAAAATACATTTATAACCTTTGCTCGCCGCCACAAAGGCTAAGCCCAATCCAGTATTTCCGGATGTTGCTTCGACAATTGTACCGCCGGGCTTAAGTTCGCCGCGTCTTTCTGCGCCTTCAATCAATGCGATAGCAATACGATCTTTCACGCTGCCACCCGGATTGAAATATTCAAGCTTCACGTAATATTCGTGAATTGAATCTTTAGTTATAGAGTTAAGTTTGATGATCGGCGTGTTGCCGATGGTTTCGGTAATAGAGTTTTTAATCTTAGACATCAGTCATTAATAGCTTGGCGATCTAAGGACTGCAACCGATTAAAAACCGTTCCTAGCTGTGTCGCCGAGTTCAATGAGTAAGGAATTTTCAGAAATTTGCAATAGTCGCGGACTTTGGCTTTGTCCGGAGCATCTTTGATTAATTCATCGACTAAAAGACGGTAGGTTTCCAATTTAGACTCGGTTGCTCTCGCTAGCGACGAACTTAAATTTTTTTCTTTGCTAAACACCACTAAACCCCGCCTTTAGATCTATTTTCGCCTACTTCATCTTAAACTTTCAATAAAATTTTGTAATAAGGGTCCAAAAATTACCGTCAAGAGCGCGGGAAACTGGAAAAATAGGACAGGAATCATCACTAAATAGGGAAGTTTAATTAACTTTTCTTGGATCTCGCGTTCGCACGCTTGATAAATCTCGTGTTCAAGTATGAGAATCTGATTGTAGATCGGCTCTTTCTTAATCCCCGTCTCTAACAACTGCAGCACCTGACGTCGATAAATTGATTTAACACCCGCCACAAGTTCGTGAGTGGCCATCTGGCGCTCAATCAAAAGGAACCACTGGCGTGTCGTCGCCTCAAATGAGTGTTTAGCAAATGTGTGGCCACTCGATGCGCTGAGATAGCGTTTAATTCCATCTTGGATTGATTTTCCTTTTTCAATACTACTTTTTACGATCAAAAGTAGTTCAAGTGGCGGCGCTAGATCTTCCATTTGTGATTCCTTTGCAAATAAAACAATCCCAGGCAACCAAAACTGAACCAAATTGTCGCCGGCAGAAGATATCTCAGAAATAATTTCGTCTCATAGTTAGAATACGAAAAAAAACTAACGGCAATGAAAACGAAAATCAAAAATCCGCCTTGTACATTCATGTTTAGTGCCACTTGTCTCGACCTATGTCTCAAATCTAGTCGTAATTTTAAATTTCGGCGCAGTTTTTGAAGTTGCTCGAGGATTTTTACTTGTGAAGTTTGCACAAACGTTAACTCCTCGGCCAAATTTTTTAGTGTTGGCGACATTATCTTGGAAACATTTTGCCCCAAATTCATGGCTCGAACCAGATCATAGAACTGCCGACGACGCCAACCATGCATGCCATCGAAAGCCTTATCCATGGCTGATCTTAACGACATGCCAGACGATACTCCCAAAATAATTTTATCCAAAAAACTCAAACTTTCTTTCTGGATTTCATTTTCAAATAAAGTTCGTGCCAAGTGAGGTAACATGCGTGAGCACACTATGAGAAAAAAATAGAATGACCACGCGACAACGGGACTTTCGAATGCAAAATGAGTCACTGTTAAAACAATTAATACTAAAAAATACGTGATGAAATTAAAAATAGATGTGCTCAGACCAAAATTAAAAAAGAATTCGTGAATCTCATGCTTTAGAATTAAAAATCCGAGAAGCGAAATCGAAAATGAAACAACCATTGATAGCATCATGAAGAAAAATCGTATCAATTTCTGTGCAAGTGATTTTTTTTTGTTGACGAACTTTGTCGCATTGTGAAGACTATAAGTATAGTTTTAAGTTTGTAGTGAATTAACACTACATCATTTTAATAATCTCCAGGAGGAGCACATGGCAAAGAAGAAAGCTGCAAAAAAAGCTACTAAGAAAAAAGCTACTAAAAAGAAAGCTTCTAAAAAAAGATAGTTAGCTCCGGCTAATATCTGGAAAACCCGCAGTTAACTGCGGGTTTTTTTTTGCGTTTTGTAGATCTAAAAGTAATAGATCGATCCCACAGAAGCCGCTGGCAGCAAGGATCCCCGGCTAGTGCTATAAAGAAAATTAAATTCTAAAAAGAACGAATTTCCAATCCATTCTGAATCTAATTGATTGTACTGAACTCCGACATTCGCTAACAAAAAATCGACTCCGATTTTACCATTTCGCAATTCATTTTTTGATAACACTTGATCCAAAATATACGAGTTACCACGAAGGTCGACGTTGTCGGAATTGTACCAGCGAGAATATCCAACTGTGATATACGGAGATAAAAACTGACTCTCAAAACTGGTTTTCCAGCCCGCAAAAAACGTACTAAAGCCGTATCCGTTACCAAATCCGACCTGCGCCGCGTTTTGTGCGTCAAAATTTATGTCAGCAACACCACCAATTTGTCCAAATACTCCCGCCAATCCGATTCCGGCACCTAATTTTCGGTGATCACGCATCTCCCAATTAGAATTATAGGCCGATTGATAGTAACTTTTGTGGTTGGAAGATGAAAATTCTGATGATGTTGTCTCATTTTGTGTCTTCGATGATCGATTCGGCGTGATTTCGACCGTTGAAATTTCTTGAGCAAGTGAAATAAGAGTAAAAAACAACGTAAACAATGCGATTAATGTCTTCATATAGATCCTTTTACCCATTTCTAATCAAAATATTTCCAGCTCGTCCAGAACTTTTGGTAAATACAGGTGTGATATTTCCGCATTCTACGCAGATACGGATCTAGTTGGCACTGAAATTGCGATTTTATGCGCCAAAATGAACTATAAGATCTTCGCTTTAATTCCTTCTTGCTGAAGGAACTTGCGGATTTGCGGCCCATCGAGTGGTTCTAACCGAAACAGGAGTTTATGAATCAAATCATAGCTTTCTTCGGCCTTCTTTGAGCGTAAACCCGTTGTTAAATATGATAAGTCATCACTAATTTTCACAAAGTTATCTAAAAGACGACCCATTTCTTTATTTTTCGATGTCTTCTCTAGCAAAGTAAGTGTTTTGTTAAAATTACTTAATAATCGATCCATCTGTGAAATGATACTAGCAACGGAGCCTTCGTTTTTGTTCACGAGTTCGATCATTTTGCCCGCCAATCCATAACTTTGCGAAATTAACTGGTCGATTCTTGGTGGGTCTTCACCGCGAACCACATCACCGTGACTAAATTCAGGCTGATCTAATCCACCAGGAGAAATTTCTAGGAATTTTTCTCCGATAACACCGGCTAAGTTGATAAAAAACTTAGAATCTTGACGTACCGACTTCCACGCCTTTTTATCCACAGAGATTTGTACCTGTAATTTAACTTCTTCCCCTGAATTAGGCATTTTAAATTCCGGAACAAAGGTAATACTTTTAACTTTACCAACTTTAATACCCATTACACGTACGGGTGAACCCTGCTCGATCCCGCCGGCAAAGTTATACATGACATTTAGGTCATATGAATTGCTAAATGGTGAGACCAAACCCACTAAATAGGCGAACAAGAAAATCAAAACTAGCGCAAAAACTGATAGCAAACCCACTTTTGTTTCAATCTTCATTTATTCCCCTAATAAAAATATGAAAACGTATATGACAGTATAAAATCAAGAACTATGATCGCGACCGAAGCAAAGACTACACTTTGGGTGGTTGCTCGACCAACTCCATCGGCTCCCGATTTACAATTAAAACCGAAGTAACAACTCATCAATGGAATCACAATTCCAAAACAAAACGCCTTGATTGATGCAAAGATAATATCTTGAAAGTCCACGAAACGCCTCATGGCTGTCAGAAACAAGCCGATCGAATACCCCAAAAATTGATCCGCTACGATCATCGCAGCTAAAATACACACCATATTGGCTATGATACTTAATATTACACAGCCAATGGTCGAAGCAATTAATCGCGGAACAACTAAAAACCGTACTGGGTTTATTCCTAACATTTTTAACGCATCAATTTGTTCGGTCACTTTCATTGAGCCAATTTCTGCTGCCATACCGGCGCCCACTCGCGATGTTAACAAAAGGGCCGTCACAACGGAGCCTAGCTCGCGCAATATGAGTACCGATGCAAATCCCGGAACCATTGAATCATTTTGGATAACGATCTTCATATGAAATGATGACTCTAAGATGGTCACGATAGACGCAAACGTTACGCAAAAAGCGATCGTCCACAAACTTCCATTGGCAACAAAGTACAACTGCTGAAATGTTTCTTTTTTTCTAGGTAAATGAGCAAATAATTGTACTAACGTAGCGCCAACCAACTGGGAAAATGACCTAATGTCTTTGAAAGAGACAATTAAAAAGTGTCCTAGCGCTGAAAACGGATTGGCGGAAACTGTTTTTATCGACATCATCCCACCGCAAACCAAGACATTAAAAGTTGTCCCAAGAAGCTAGTTCCCCAATCAAAAACCACTATTGTCACCATCGTTAATACTGATGTGTTCACAACCGAACGCCCTACACCTTTGGCGCCGCCGGTTGTGAAATAGCCCATAAATGTACAAATGGTCGCCAAAACAAGCGCATAGGACATGCACTTTACTAAGCCACTCATTAGAGAAGGAAACCCTAAAATAGTCGGAATGTGGCGAACATATTCTTGGGGATTAATACCAGCAAATAAAATTCCTAGTGTTGAGCCACCAATTACCGAGAGCATTAATCCGCCTGTTAATAAGAAAAATGAGGAAATAATGATACCTAAAAATCTAGGTAATATTATTTCCTGAATTGGATCCGCACCAAGGCAACGGATCGCATCGATTTGTTCGGTCACCTTCATTGTTCCCAGTTCCGCGGATGTAAACGCCCCAACTTTTCCAGACAACATGAACGCAATTAACATAGGTCCAATTTCCCGAATCGTGGCACTAGTAGCAAGTCCCCCAAGATACGCCGACGCGCCAAATTCGCTCACTAACATTGCAAACTGTACCGTCATAATCCCGCCGACAAAAAATCCTGCCATTGCGGTTGTTGGAAAACTTTGGATCGTTACATGCCAAACTTGCTCTAGGACTAATTCTAATTTACAAGGTCGTTTCCACAAAGTTTTCAAAACTTCACCTAAAAATAATAGAATTTCGCCTAGACGATTTACAAACAGTACACCTGACTTCATAACAGGTCCCTTGCTTCAGCAAGAAAGTCACGAACCAGCGGAACCTGCGACCGCAGAAGCTCTTGAGGTGTTCCTTGCTCTACGATTTGACCTTGATCCAACACCACAATTCGATCTGCTATCTTCAGCGCACAGTGCATGTCATGGCTAACGACCATAGACGTGGTATTTAATTTTCTCGATAAGTTCTGAATGAGTGAATTAACTGAATTTGTAGTTACCGGATCTAGGCCGGTGGTGGGCTCATCAAAAAGTAAAACTTTAGGCCTTAAGACCACTGTTCGCGCTAAGCTGACTCGTTTTTGCATCCCGTAGGAAATTTCGCCTGGACGTTTCGCTAACACATTTTCTAAATTTACAAGACTTAGAGCTTGTTCAACTCGTTCTTTAATTTCACTTTCAGGTAAACTGAAATGTTTTCTTAGGCCAAACGCTATGTTTTCATAAATGCTAAGAGAGTCGAACAAAGCCGGGTGCTGAAATACCATCCCGCATTTTTTTCTAACTGGCAAAAACTCCTGTTCAGTAAAATCGGTTACGTTTTCATCATCGATCCATATCTCGCCAGAATCGGGCTTCATCAAGCCTACAGTGTTTTTCAAAAGAACAGATTTTCCTGTTCCTGAGGTACCTAAAATAAATACGATTTCGCCCGCTTTTATATGCAGATCGATGCCTTTTAAAATTGTTCGCGTGCCAAAAGATTTAATCAATTTCTTATACTGAATCATGCTCTAGCATATAGGATAAAAAATTAAACACCGAGCTTCAAAGTATTGTATCGAAGGTTTAAAAATACGCACCTTTGTCCGTGGCAAATAGTCCTGAAAACGACCTTGGCTGACGTCCTAATTTCCTTTGCAACAATTCATAATATTCTAAATACGCCGAAAAATAGATAAGCTATGAATATGAAAACATTTTTTACATTTTTTGCGGTGTTCGTTTTGGGTACTAATTTGTGGGCTGAGACGGATAAATCAGAAACAAAAAATAAAGCGATTTTATCCTTCGCAATTCCCTCAAAATTGAACTGGAAACAAAACACCGGCGACGAAGCAATTCCTGATATGCAAATTTTCACACTCGAGGAAACTGAAGGTTTAAAGCTAGCATCTGTGCAGATAGGCAATGAAGAATTATGGCCAAAGTTCTCAACAATGGACAAGGAAAAGATATTTCAAGAACTTGTAGATGGAAAAAAGTCAGTGCACAAAATTGCGGGCGTATCTAACTGGAAAGCCGATAAAACTCTAAATCGAAAATCAGATAAAGAAATCATTTTTGAAATTACCGGCAGCTATACTGAAGATTCACAGAATAAGCATTTTATCGAAAAATATTACATGACTCCATATGGTTTTATCTTGATGACACTGGACTGGACAGCAAAGTCTGATGCGGCTCTCGTTAAAAAAGCCCAAGTCGAATTCAAAAATATTTCGTTTAAATCGGAGATCAAGTGAAACTGATAATTTTACTTTCCATACTATTTTCTACACTGTCCGCTTTTGCCCAAGCAGAATATAATCGCGCAGAATGCGACAGTCTAATCGATGTTAAACGCTATATTGTCGCGGGATCTTTAGATAATAAATCAGCAGGCGGAAAAACATATAATTTTGATCGTATCGTCGGCGCACTGGAAAATGAATTACTCAGCGGCGAACCGCCAGATGCAAAACGATTTACATGCCTAAGCATGCTTCACAAAAAAGCACACGAAGATGCCACAGAATATTGGGTTGGACGTTTAGCAAAGTCTACCTGTGCAAACGACGATGGCGAAATTCCGAGCGTTAAACCCGCAGATTGCGATGATGATACCTGGGATAAATTTCATCGAAGTAAATCTTTGATTGATCGCTCGGCTAAAAGAATTGCGAAACTTACCACTGAATGCGTTGAACGCAATGGTAACACGTCATGTAGTGCAATGAAGTCACTTAAGGATATTCAGCAAGCTGTTGAACCTTTAGCGGAAACTACCAATATGGATAAGTGTTGCGATCAGTCAGAGGGGCCGGCTTTCCGCGTCCTGCGTGGTTTCTACACGGTAGAGTTTGGCGACATGAACGACTCTGAGCTACAGAAAGAGTGCTATAAACGAACTCGTCCAAGTAACAAAGTCGAAGGCGTTGGAGATTTTTTATCGACATGCGTGAAGAGCGCCGCTCGTGGTATTGCAGAGGCCGTCATGAAGTGGTTCAAAACGGCAAAAGCCATTTATGAACTTGGATCCGTAACTGAAATTTGGAGAATTGTTAGGAATATGAGTTTCGCTGAGGTGGCTCAGAAGATTGGCGCTCTCGTATCTGCAATGGTGGATCAGCTTGTTGCGCAACTTAGCTCATGGAATAACTGCTTTACAGGCCCTTACAAAGTCGACCAGGCTTGTAAATTAGCTTCCAGCATGGCAATCGATTTCTTCGTGGGTGGTGGTATCGCTAAAGGGATCGGTTTTCTAGGTTCCGTATTGAAGGCGGGAGTAAAAGACATTGCCGGAATTGCAAAGAACCTTGTGGCATCCAGCCCAAAAACAAACGCCATCATGCAGAAACTTAAGCCGGGAGCGGCTGGAAAAACTACTTCCGCTGCGACATCAGCCACTACACGAGCCGCTTCAAAAAAGGCCGCTTCGAATTTAGCTATTGCGCTTAGACCTGTTACTGATTTCAGTAAGTCAGTGGCAGCCAGAGTTCGCAAACTTCGCGAAAAAGAAGGTGGCGTTCGCACGAATCTTGCTGATCGTGTCGAGCCTACTTTTGGGCCAAATGCGACCACTGCCGTACAAGCTACTGAAGCGGCATCTTCGAATGCGACAGCTGTTGTAACACAAACTAGCTCGCGAGTTACAAACGTCGCAAGCTCAGGGTCAAGCTCTAACTTAGTAAAATTAACTAATAAATCCGTGCAAAAAATTGAAAAAGATATTCGCGCTTTTAGAGATTCAAACTACAAAGCTATGTATGCAACACGTGGAACCCGCGCTGTGGATGCTCCTGAAAGCCTGTTTGTAAGACCCGATCGATTAATTGGAAAAACCCCTGCACAAAAGATGAAAATGATCGAGGACGCAGCCAAGGCCCGCCGTGCTCAAGTGGAACGACTTTCAAACACAAGTCATCCAAGTCGTTTAACCCAAGCCCAAGCACGAGAAATTTTAGATAATATGGACGATGCACTTGCGCGCCTTCGCACCCGATACGGGCAGTCAGCTTCGACATCGGTGGCTTCAGGTCGCGCAATTAACGCTGGTGCTCGAGTTGGGGCGGCTACCGTTGATGCTGTCGAAGCCGCAACTTCAGCTGCTTCAAAACAGATCGACACTGCAATTCCGACTACTGCGGCAACTAGCAGTACGGCTAGCGCACAAGCTGTAGTCGGTGGCTCATCGTCGACTGCGACAACTGCATTTACAAACACAAGTACGTCGTTCATTGATGCGCTTCCAAAAGTTGATATGAGTTCAATTGCGGCTTCAACAGCAAGAGTGAGTAAGGCGGTTCAAAAGCAAATGGATGATATCAATGAGTTCATGCAAAAGGCGCGCGCAAATGCGGCCCAAGCAAACCCATCAGCAAGTGCACGATCATCTGTTTATAGAAACCAAAGTAATCGCGCGATTTCTCAAGATGCTATTCGCCGACACGGTGAAATTGAAAATCTCTATAGAAAAGGGATTATCAACGACGAGCAGGCTCACGCAATGCATGACATTGTTAGAGTAACCGAAAGCTCAGCGACGGGAACCGCCACTCGCTATAACACACGTTATATCGCGGCTCCGAACACGAACCCATCTACATTTGTCCTTCGCGAACGAGGGGCTCCAGTTTCCCCAGTAGGCGTAGCTGGAAAAGTTATGAACCGTACAGGCAATATGGGTGCTCCTATGACGGCAGCACAGACTAACAGATATTCCGACTCGGGAAAAGAAACTGCGGGATATGATGATGATACGATCGCGGCTTCCGAAGTCGTAGTTGGCCGAATTTCAGCCAGTTCAACTTCGATAACTAAAGAATTTGCCGGTCTTAAAACGGAAGCAGAAGTTTTAGACCATGCCGATGAACTCAGAGTAAAAGTAAAGACCGTGGAAGCCACTCGAAGCGCAACATCAGCTGAGGAAATAGAAAAACTACAATCGCTCTTAGAGTCTATTAATAAAGAGCGAGACCGCGCACTACAAAGAATCCGTGCGAACGAAGCCGCGACCGCTCCGGTACCAGCGCAGCCAGCAAAACAACCGGCTTCAACTCCGGTTCCTGCTGGCGAAGAGCTTCTTCAAGGCGATTAGAAATCTATAAGTCTTGAGATCGATTAGCTGTTAGGGGACCATAGATGTCCCCTTTTATAAATTGTTGAACGGCGGGATGATTAAATTTTTTAGTTTCTTCCACCGAACCCGTTAAAATTAGACTCGTTTGATATACCATTCCAATCTGATCAGCAATTTGGTAAACGCGGTTCATATC
>DDTZ01000207.1 GCA_002344565.1 Bdellovibrionaceae bacterium UBA2351
GTGCCTTTAACAAAACGATCAGGCAAGAACATTTTATCGTGCGTGCAGTATTGCTGTTCTACCGGGCGAGTCGTGATGTGGCCTTTGGCTTTCATCTTGCCGTAGAATTCTTCACATAGTTCTTTATTCTCTGGAGAGTTGGTAGATGAGTACACGCTGTGGTTGATTAATAAATCTTTGAAGTCTTTTTCGTGCTCTTGATGGGCGCGAGCAATTAATTGCTCGGGAGTGATACCTTCTTCGCGCGCGCGGATCATGATCGGCGTTCCGTGCGTGTCATCAGCGCAAATAAAGACGCAATCATGTCCGCTCATTCTTTGCGAGCGGCACCAAATGTCGACCTGTAAGTGTTCTAGTAGGTGGCCTAAGTGAACTTCACCGTTGGCATAGGGTAGGGCGGCAGTGGCCAATATCGTTTTTGCTTTCATCTGATACCTCAGTTCCAATGTTAAACTTGATCAGGATTAATCTCGTAAAATTAAAAAGGCGACCCGTTTGGGACGCCTTTCTAACTTAGTGAGTTTACACAAAAACTACTGACTATGTAAAATACTTATTTATGTTCTTTTTTTGCTTCTTTAGCTTCAGGAGCGTCACTCCACTCAACTTTACCCGAATCTAAGTGATAAAGAGCGGTTTCTACACGAAGAGTTCCCGATTTAGCGGCATCACGGATAATTTTAGATTTCTCTAAAAGTTTTTGCGAAACGCCGCGAGCATTATCCCAACCTTCAGTAATGAAGCCATGCGACGCTGGGTTTCTCATATGTTTTTCGATGCGTGGCTGAACTTCTGCTACCAGCGCGTTGATATATGGGCTACCAGTGTCTGTTCCTGGAGGCGTTGTAAAGGCGGCTTTAACTGCGCCACACGACGAGTGGCCCATAACTAGAATCAAGTTGGCACCTAGATGCTCAACCCCATACTCAATACTCGCTAGTACTGAATTATCCACCATTTCGCCTGCCGTTCTGATAACGAAGATTTCACCTAATTTTTGATCAAATACGACTTCCGGTGGAACGCGCGAATCACTGCACGATAATACGATCGTGTGCGGGCTTTGGCCTGTTGATAAACGAGTCACGTCTTTTTGGGTCGCGCCGTCTTTACGCAGAAAACCTTTCAGGTAACGAGCATTTCCGTTTTTCAACCATCCTAGTGCTTTATCTGAAGGAACGGCACCGACTTTGCGCGCGTGTTCATTGGCATGGCCGGCAGCATGCTCGTCTTTTTTAGCGATAGCCTCCGCTTTTTTTAGAGACACTTTAAGGTCTTCTAATTCCTTCGAAGATTCTGCTTTCTTTGTTTCTGTTGCTGGTACCGGGGCCGGTGTCGGTGTTGGGGCCGTAGCTACTGCGGGAGCTGGTTTTGTCTGTTCAGTATTTGTGTTTACGTCTCGTTTTTTTAGAGCGGCACACTGAATTAATGTTGCAGACAAAAGTCCTAATGCAGTGACTTTTACTAATTTCATTCTATTCTCCTAATTCCCTTCGGTGGGATGTTGATTTTTGGAATAATTAAATTTTGAACATGTCTTTCTTTTTCGTCAATAGCATCGAGGGCTAGTGACTTTCGACTGGAGCTAAACTAATTTAGTATATATGCATATTAGACCTCATCAAAAATCCTATTTCAGTTTCTTTTCCACATACGACAATCAAACGACAACTGACCCCAAACAAATGGTTGTGCCTATTGATGATCATGGCTTTCATAGGGGAGACGGCGTGTTTGAAGCGTGCAAATGGATTGGAAACAAAATCTGGTTACTTGATGCTCATCTGGCGCGTTTAGAGAAAAGCTGCGAGAAGATCAAGATATCTTTACCTCTTTCAATATCTGACATAAAAATGAAAATTCAAGAGTTAGTGTCAGTGGCCAGTGCTGAACGAGGATTGATCCGTATATTCGTAACTCGCGGTCCAGGAAGCTTCGGCATTAGTCCGTACGAAAGTACGGCCTCACAAGTGTATATTATCACGACCGAACTAAAAGATTGGCCACTTGAAAAAGTACAGAAGGGTGTGGCTATTAGGAAATCAGATATCCCACCGAAGAAAGGACTTTTCGCTCAGGTAAAATCTTTAAATTATTTGCCGAACGTACTTATGAAAAAAGAAGCGCTAGATAGCGGTTTTGATTTTTCATTTGGTGTTGGAGAACAGAACGAAGTTTTAGAAAGCTCGACAGAGAATTTGAGTTTCATTAAAGGAAACCAAATCGTATCACCTTTATTTGATTCGACTCTCAGGGGAACGTCGTTAATTCGCCTCACTGAGCTACTTCCGAAAGATTCAGGCATGAAGTGGCAGCAAAGAAACTTCACCTATGAAGAATTACTTCAAGCCGATGAGGTTTTTTTAGTGGGAACAACGATTGATGTTTTGCCGGTCACACGTATCGGTGATGAAAGTAAAACAGAAACTAAAAAAACAATGTGGCTTAGAAGCTTAATCCAGGCCGACCAAAAGTAGATTTAAAGCGCACCGAATTTATAGACTCGGCTGACATTATTCCAAACATCATCGAGGGTGTACCACACATAACCGTCATTAGCGTAGCTTGGTCCCCAGCTGTTCATGACCTTTAAACGTGTGATTTTGTTTTCACTGTTATATTCATAGCCAACAACAAGCATGGAATGTCCGTCGTTGTTCCATTTAAAATCGATGATCACAGGATGACCCGCTTCTAAGAAGCGCACGGTTTCGTTAATGATAGTGTTGTAATCACCTTCTTGAAATTTCCATCCGCCGCCACTATTTACCATCGCCTCATCCAAAACAGTGCGGGCATTAGAAGGCAAAGAGTAGCCAGGCTTGTTGTCAATAGCTAGGCGACGTTGTCGGGGGAGACCAGCGAGGGCTTCAAACTGTTTGGGTGTGTACATACTGCCACTATATGTAAATTCCGTTGGAATAGGGCCAGTCATTTCAAGGATCAAATCTTTGAGCTCAAAGTACCCATCGTTGTAGGCTTTTTTTACTTCTACCGCCTCCCAAGATCCGTGATGCTGAGCCAGTTGCTTGACGTAGCGACTCCATTCAGGAACACGTTTTTGTAAAACAGCGTAGATATTCTCCATGTTCCAGTTTTCAAGAGGCGTTCGAGGTGACCATGCGTCTTGTGGAATCAAACCGACTTTGCGGCTTAACTGAACGGCCTCATAGGAAAAGCCACCTTTAAGGTCGTGGACCACGCGTAGGTCGTCGGTTCCGTACCAAATTCCCTCTGAAATATGTTCGAAGAATTTATTGGCAACTAAGTATGCCTCTGAAATCCTCACCGGGCCTATTCGGCTTGCATTATTGTGGGCGTTGTTCACATTGATATAGTTGATGGCGGAAAAAAGATAACATTCTGAGGTTCGGCACTGATTCGTAACCGGGATCTCTTTTAACTCGAAGGTTCTGCCATTTGGCGTGTAACGGGACTCTTTGAAATCACCAATGGCCGAAGGTTCCGGCGTCTGCCAGGTTTGGCGGCCCTCGATTTTAACGGTAGATGGCGGTTTCGTATCAGTGTAATAGAAGGACGTACACGAAGTGATAGTCTTTTGGGCCTGCGAAGCCTGGGCACTTAAAAAGGCAATAAGCACTATAACGGCAGTTGAGGTCTTTTTAAGCATTGGGGGGGGGCTCCTTGGGTGTTCTATTTATATAGGAGATCGTATTTCTTCGAAGTGCACCGGGTTTGGGCAGTAAATTTTACATAGAAAACGGTCAAATGCACAAAAGGGCGGCAAAAACCGGCGCGATGTTTGTTTTATAGACAACAAAAAGTCTTTACATGTTAAAGATTCTTTATAAGACTGGCAGATGAATTGTAATAACGTCTTGCGGACATTGAAAACAGTCGAACGTTAGCAGCTATGTTTTCAAAATAAGGTACGTGAGTTGGTCCGAGCTATTTTTTTAAAAGTTAGGACAATTGTATTGATTAAAAACACGGTTTGATCCGCCTATGGCCTTTGACGTCTATCTCGAGCACCACCGGTACATTAGACATCCAGGATTCTGTTAACAGAAGTCAAAGTTCCGCAGGCGGGTCAAAAATTTTCAGCCTATCGCACAGGTGCGAGCGCATGTAATTACCTGGGTTGGTTAATAGTTCGCTTCAAAAAAGAGCAAATATCGAGCGCTACAAATGGCGACTCTGTCGCGGCGTTGAGGCTTGTGGTCGTGTTTTTTTCTGAAGGTTTCTGAAATAGGTGTCTTCTTTTTTTGGCTATACTATGTATATTTTTTTCTTTTAAACGTAGTGATTGAAATGCCATTGAAACGTCGGTAAAAGATACGGCACAAATAGTAATCTAATAAGGAGTTCCTATGGGAAAAATGAATTTTATTGTTCTCTTCACAATCTTGCTTGGCTTAACTCAGGCCGACGCTATTTCACTAAGATTTAAATCAAAAATATTTTCAAGTGGTCCTGATATTTATGCTTGTAACGCGGGCGTTGCTTCAGCATTCCTGCAGAATTCAATTTGCTACTTCAAAGGTACAAAAAACTTCTGTACGCCAACGAGCTGTTCTAATGCAAAAGAAAATTGTAACACAAACTGCATTTGCTTAGACAAAGGCGGACAAGGTGAAACCTACGTAAATAAATTATTACTAAAATACCAAGCGTACAATTCAAACGGTCCTGCAATTCCGACTACGAAAAATGCAGCTGGTCCTAAATTCGAATCCGTATTCTCTGGTTCGGATGCTTGGAACCGCGAGATCCATGATGTAGCGACTCATTTCATGACTGAAGCGTACACGGGTTCATACTTTATCGATATCTGCTACCGTGGTACTCAAATTCCAAATGGTGGTGGTTACTTTGTTCTTTCTTCTGAAGCCTCAGCAATCCCATTCTTGGTAACTGATTTACTTGGTTACGGTTCATTTGATAACAACAGAAATGGTTTAGATTTCAACGTTGTTGGTGAAATCTACACGGAAAAAGCGGGTTTAACTGTTGAACGTTTCGTAGTGTGCGGAACAAGTTCTCAAACGACTGATTTCGCGATCAACGGAACAACAGGTGTTCCTTCTGGTCCAGTGTCAGGTGCGACTTTCTACCACACATCTCAAGAAGCGTCTCTGCGTGCATCAGCTCAAACAGTATCCCATGGTTCGACTATCGATCCTAAGTTCTGTAAAGTTCGTTACATCTTCCGTGAAACTAACTGGAAAGCCTCTTTACCACTTAAGCGTGATAATAAAGGTGAAGGCGCTGAAGTTTGCACGTACACAACTATTAGCGATCCGTCTCAACAGTAGTTCGCAACTAAATTAATTGAAGCCAGGTTTTACGATGAGCAAGCTAATGGAAATACTAAAACAGAATCCTCGCCGCTGCACACGACTGTGCGGCCTTGTGATTTTGGCTGTGTATTTCCATGCTCAAGCGACTTTGGCGTGTAATTTGGAAAGTGAAAACAAAAAGAATGCTAAGATATTCTACGCGCGTAATGAAAAACTGACCAAGTTTAACATTGGCGCGTATGAATTAAAAAACTGCTCTCAAGACGTGATTTTGACTAAAACAGTTGAGCTTCCGTCACCTCAGAATTTTTCGACAGAATCTTGGATGAGTCAAACAGCAACGGCCAAACGCAGCTGCCAGCTAGAATCGACATCTACAGATATAGTGACTCCAAGTGATAAGTTTGCAGATCCAAGCAGTTTAACTGCAGGACTTGTGGCTTTAAGTGATACGTGCTTAGGATTAAGTGTTCAAGAGACTCAAGAAAAGCCTATTCATATAGATGCCTCTTTGAATTGCCAAATCATTACAAAAAAATCAAATTCCAACCTTCTGCTTAAAGGTGAAAACTGCCGCGTAACCGGTCAGGGTTTACTGAATTTAAAAGTAGAATGGGTCATGTTAAATTCATGCAAATCGTCATCAAATTTGACCGATCTTAACTTAAGATTAAGAACGGCGTCGGTGAGTCGTGATAAAAAGGTAACGACCGCTCCAGAAGTTATTTTAGAAAAGAAATTAGAAGTCGTTTTTGAAAATGGAACAGGCGATGATCCTCGTTATAAACTCGGCGATAATCTTTATTCCATTAGAAAATCAGGTAAGTACGAAGTTGATTTCGATTTTATGAGTCTGTCATTGGTGGGATCGAAACACACTCAGCTGCGTGCTAAGTCTGAATACCTGGTTAAAAATTTTTCGAATCAAAAAAGTCCATTTGTTTTAAATCATTCTCTATATCTTATTAAAAATAACAACTATCGATCACCGATGTTTTTAGGCTCATGGTATTCAGGCGCCTATATCCCGGCACACTGGATGGGTGTGGATGGGTTGTCGGAGACTTTTAACTTTGGTCCATCCTACGATTCGTTTTTATTAAATGAGACGGCGACGAAAATCGAAGCTGGTGATATTATTGTTTTAAAAACAGAATTATTATCACCGAATCGTGGACCGCAGCGTTTTGTAGATTTCTTTGCGGAACAGTTGAAGAAATTTAGAAAAGCCAACCCAACTCCTGTGACAGGCGATGCTAGACGGGAAGATACAATTGGCGAGCTTAAAGGCTTGTCAGGTTTATCGGATATCAAATTAATTCCTGAGCTGGATCAGGCGTGGTCGGATCCAAAAGTAAGTGCGTTTACAATGATTCCCCTTAGTCCTGTTCATTACCGTTCATACTGTTTAAATAACGAATGTCGCGGCTTTGACGAGATCGATACAATGCCAGAAATTCGTGTGTCGTTCCTAGTAGAAGAGGCTGAAATCGGAACAAAGATTAAGCCAGTACAAGTTTATAAACACAGTTTTAAGAATCAAATTAATAAATCGGATCTCAGTGATATGAGCCGAATTAAATGTTTTTAAGGAGATCACGATGAAAACTCTAATAGCGCTTTTAATTACGTCAGCAGCATTTGCACAAGTGTCGGGTTTAGATGCTCTGGGTGCAGATACGTTAGATGACGGTCAGTCCTCAACTCCGGCGCTGAGCACGGTCGCTAAAGTTGAACAAAAGGTCACAGAAGGTGTGAAGATGAAATGTCACCCGGTTGATGGTTGCGCCCTGTTTGTTGATGGCGGTAAAGGTTTTGAAGTTAAAATCTCTGTCGGCGCTGGCGAAGGTCCAAACTACAATTACGGCGGTAACGGCGGCGGTGGAATCAATATCTACGGAAGCTCAAATTCAGATCAGTATTACGGTTTAGCGGTTACATTCATTTGGTCTAACTTTAAATGTACTCGCTACGTGCCAGAGGGCACCTACCGCGTGATCGAAACCTACCAAAATCTAATGGCGTCTCAAGAGTTTGTGGGTAAGGTATTTGCAGCTTGGAAGAAGGGTGAAGATATGCCTGTTCCAGACGCGGTTAAAACGGCTCTTGCTTTATTGGCTACGGTTAAACCAAGTCAAAATAATTGCGGTCAGCGTATTAATAACTAGTTTGCTTTAGTTGCCGGTATCTAACCCGAATACAGGAGGAATATGAAGTCGTTAATAATGTTTTTATTCCTTCCGTTATTGGGTTTTGCTGACAATAATTTGTATTTCTCTAGCCCAAACTTGTGCGCTCGGCAGTCGTCTATGCCAGCAAAAAACGTATATATGTTTATTGATGGCTTTGCTTCTGGCCGAGCCGCTACCAAATGGGCTCGCGAAGCGGGTATTGATAATCTAGAACTCGTTACTAAAACATGGCAACAACTACACGCGCGCAGTTTTTTTCTTTCGAAACGCATTCTTGAGCTGATGCTCGCGGGTGAGATGCCGATCATCTCTGAAAGTCAGTTAAAGTCGTGCGGTCAAAGTCTGAACTGCCTAGAGTATAAAAACCTAGTTCAGCGGTACAAAAATAAAATCGTTGAATCCGTACAAGAGCGTTCACCAGTTCAATGTGCCTGGGTAAAAAAATCTCTTCCGATGTTTTTTACGGCCAAACCGCCCAACCGAACGGATTTAGAAGAGCTTGCTGTCGCGTATTTAGATAAAGGTAATTACATTGATAATTGCGAAAAAATTTTCGCCGGTGAAACTAAAAAAAATCCTGACGTCGTTTTGAAATTTGATTTAAACGATACTAAAAACTGGGAAGCAGCTGGATTTGAATTTTGGCGCTCATTTAAAATTTATCTAAGTTTGTTCTGGGGACAGAAATGGGCTCATCCGGTTTTGCAAAATCAAGAAATCGTTCGCAGTTTTGCTGTTGATGAAATCGTCACGCTAATGGCCGATGGTTGTTATTCTATCACTCGCCCGGAATGCGACACTGATTTTTTAAATGTGGCCCAATTGAAATCAACTTTACGTAAAGGTAGTTTTCAAAGCTCGTATTTAATGGCTAACGAAATCATGAAGAATCAGTTGGCAACGTTTGACGATCGACTGCGTCCACCGGAACAAAAAGAATCGCCAAATACAAATACGCGTGCGGACTTGATGTCGTTAATGAAAGTTCGTCATCAATCTAATTTTCAATTGTATAAATCGATTCGCAATCTGGCTATTGTATTTAATCAAAAAAAGCCAGAGCAAATGCTGGCAGACCTAGCGCCGCAGTTATCGGGTAGTGAAATCAAACCAGAAATCTATACATTGTGTGCGGAAGTTAATAAACTTGTACGCACAGATTTAAGTCCGTTTGCAAAAGAAATTTCAATTTCAAAGTATAAAATATCTGGTTTGAATGATGTATCTGTATTGAATCAGTATCCGGAAGAATTGTTCTCTAAAGGTCTTGCTTATATCGAATCTTTGAAACCGTTTTGTGAAAACGTGGAAGATGTTCTGAAAGCTGAAATGATTTCAGAAAAGAATTTTGAATATCCAGAGTATGTTCAATCTCGAAAATGGTTTCAGACAATTACTCAGTACAGCTTACCTATCGAAATGACCGCGACTTCAGCGTCTACGTCTAATGTGGCATACACTAACCGCGAAGCCTACGTTCGTCTAAAGGACGACACCGTGTGTGTATCCGTGGTGGACTGTACGCGCAACGTAATGGAAGACATGGTCAATGTATACCAAGTAGCGCTCTATAAAGGCGTCACCGCCAACAAATCTGTGAACGAAAAAGTATCCCAAAGTCATTTGGGTGGTGACGTTGCGTGTGGGTTATTCGACCCTTGGCAGCAAAGCCAACTGCGAAAGAAAAATCTAGTATCTGATCTAGTCAGTTCCGTTATTTCGGGAATCACCATGCTGCCTATCTATTTAGATTTGGATTTCGATACTAAAAAACTAGTTAGCTTTACGCAGCTGTACGAAAATGGGAAAATTAAATTCGATCCGCAGTTTGATGATAAAACGATGCGTACGACTTTGTTTTTAGATTTGGGTCAGCTGGCTAAGGCTCCTTGCTATGTGAGTATATCGAATTCTAGCAAGATTAAGTCGCCAAGTACGGGTTTGTTGTTTAAAGGAATTTCATTTCAAGGTTGCGTCCGTAATGCTGATGGACAAATGATTTCAAACAATTTGGATTTAAAAACAAATCAAATTCAGGAAATGTCGGCGTGTGGTGCCTGCATGTTAAACTTTGAAGAGGTAGCATTGGCCGCAACGACGAGTCACTATAACGTCTTTCGGTTTGGTATTCGTTTTATCGCAAGCCTTGTGAGTTATTTTAAAGACGATGAAAACCCAATCAATCAGCCGATCGAATTAAAAGTAAATCCAGACTACGTGAAGGAAGCGTACGTTAAGTATAAATCGATTCCAGATTCCTGCATGTTTGAATTGATGAACGGCGCTCGTTGTATGGAAAATATTTGTTTGTCGTATACCATTTCTGAAATTGAAAATAAATTTAACGTAACAGTTAAAGATGGCAGTCTGTGGAACTCAAACGATGAAGGTTTTTCGCATAGTGAAAGCTATACGGATGCATGGGTGAAAATTGAAGGTTGCGAGCGTGAAATGCGTGTGCCTATTAATTGTCAAAAGGGAAAAAAGCCAAATTATATCAGCATTCCTAAATCATTGCCTAGCTGTGCGCGGAGAGCCCAATGATAAAGTGGATTTTGATTCTATTTTTTGTGAGCACGCAGGGTTTCGCGGCGTTGGCTCTGCGGCTGGATGCCAATTTTGGAGGCGCGCCGTTCACATTTTCGAAAACGTCATACTCAGACAATGGTGATTTAAACGTGGGCTATTTTGTTTCATGCCGCGCCGAAAGCCAGAGTATGTGCCAGAACCTATGCGCGGGTGATACGTGCTTAATTAGCAATGATTCGTGCGAAGCCTGCGTAACATCCAGAAACTTGAACGTATTTGCATTGTTTAATGATTTTGCAAAATTGTTTACCTTGTCGCGAGCGACAACGGATTGGGTCATTCTATTTCAAAAAATTAAAGATCAAGATGTTCGCGTAGTTGACGAAAATGCAATTTTAAATTTATTTGAGGACACTCAATCGGATGAGAAATATGAAAATGCGCGAAAACGTTTTTTAAGCAGCTGTCCTGCGGAAACCAAAAAAGCCTTTCTTTTGATTGATGGAAATCTGAATCCGCTTGTATATGTCTGCCAGGGTTCCTACGGGCAGGTTACGTATCAAACTAAATGGAATACAGAGATTGCTCAATGAAACTCTTGCTTTTGATTTTAGTTATCACCTTTAAATTGTCGGCGGCCGTATGGCCTACGAATAAAGTCTGGAATGAAGAAAATGAATTGGCCTATTCTAAGTGGGTTGAAACCAGCTGGACAAATGATGTTTTCACCAATACGCGCAGCCCACTCTATGGTTTAAAAACAGATTGCGCTGACGCTTCGTATGCGATGCGGGCCTACTATGCGTTCCTAAATGGACTTCCGGTTTATTTTCATCGTTACGATGGGGTAAAGATTGATCAGACAATGACCGCGTTTGATCATATTAAGGACCCTGTTTCCAGGTTGCGCGGTTATTTAAACTATGTATTTGATGTCACTGACACGCGCACGCTCAGTCGTGATACTTATCCCATCGATATCAATAGAGATCAATTGCGCGCCGGAATTGTGTATGTCAGCCCAGGTATCCACTCGTATCAAATCACGGGTCTTGATATTTACGGCATTCCGCAAACCTTAAGCTCTACGGTCCCACGCGAGCAGAGGTTACTATTCTCGCACTATGGTTTCCCATTCTATGTTCCGCAAGATACTAAAAAATATTTAGACGGATTTCGTGCGTTCAGAACAGGTGTGCAACATAACAGTTCAAAAGAGCAGTTTGAGATCGCAGCGACAGCCGAGGGTGATTTCATCAGTTACCAAGAAAAAATGATTAAAAAGTTACAAGTTAAGGTGGAACCCTTTGATCGTCGTATCGCGCGTATCAAAGGTAATCTATGCTTTTTCTCTCGAGAGAGGGCTGTTCTTGTGGCCGATGCATTTGTGGCCCAACAAGCCCAAGGTGGCTCATGCTTTTCGGCTGCTGCATTTGACGGTTACAGTACATACATCCGCGACGAAAAATTAAAAAAGTATTTCACAGAGTTAAGAAAAATGACATCGGCTGCGGCCTGGGCCCACACTTCACACGTAGCAAAGAAGAGTTTGTTGTCAGTATTTCTAATGGAAATCCCAGAAAATGACTGCACAGTAGAAACAAGCTTGCCTTTAAAACCAACCTTAAGATTGGCAGAAATCTATCAAGCCCTAGAAGAAAAAAGGATAGTATCTGATCCGAACGCAACAATGGCACAAAGATGGGGGCTAGAAGCGTACAGCCCAATGTGCCCAATTTATTAGATTTCCAGCTGAATTTTCTCCAAAAGAGTCGGATCGTTCAACACGCGTTCCCCACCTTTAGCAATCGCCACAAGGGGAGAATCTGCTATGTTAACAGGAAGGCGAACTTCATTCTGAATACGTAAACTGAAATCACGAATTAAAGCGCCGCCGCCCGCTAGCCAAATCCCTTGATCGATAATGTCTGAAACGAGTTCTGGGGGTGTGTTTTCAAGTGCTTTATGAATCGCATTGATGATTTCTTGAAGAGAGTCATTCATGGCAAGGCCCACTTGCTCTGACGTAATTTCCATTGATGTCGGTAAACCAGAATCAACATCACGACCTGTAATCATTGCGGTTTGGATATCTTTCTTTGGAACTGCCGTGCCAATAGAGATTTTCAAAAACTCAGCTTGGGTTTCTGGAATTACAATATTTTTATAACGTCTAAAATATTGAACGATATCGGCATCAATTTTATGACCGCCAACGCGGATAGCTTCGCAGTATACGATATCGGCAAGGGCAATAACGGCGACTTCCGTGGTTCCACCGCCGATATCAACGATCATTGAGCCGACAGGTGATTTAATCTTTAAACCGGCGCCGATAGCGGCTGCCATCGGTTCATCAATCAAATAAACTTTCTTCGCGCCCGCTTTTTTGCAAGCGGTTACGACCGCTTTTTTTTCCACTTCAGTGACACCAAATGGTAACGAAATCACCACGCGTGGTGACGGGTAGTGCGCTTTTACGCGCGGATGACTTAAGAAATATTTTAAAAGATATTCGGCCGAATCAAAGTCAGCGATAACGCCGTCCTTGATTGGTTTTTGAATTACGATATTTCCCGTTTGTTTGTCGGCGATTTCTTTTGCGTCTTTGCCAACAGCAATTATCTTGCGTTTTTGATTACTTGTGATGACTTGGGCAACGATGCTCGGCTCGTTGACGACAACGCCCTTGCCGCGTGCGCTAATCACGGTGTTGGCGGTGCCAAGATCTATGTAGATATCGGCTGCTGTTGAATCGTCTTTAAACCAAGAAAACATAAAGGCTCCTATTTAGATCGTCTTTTGAACCCAGAGTTATTATCAAATGGAATGCTAGCGAAAATAGCTAGACCAGAATCAGATTTGTTCAAGTTTAATTGCAGTTCAGCCGCAAAGAAAACGTCACGTACTTCCGGGTGTTCATATTCAGCGCCCACAGCAAATTGGGTTGCAGTGGTGTTGTTGTTTTTAATTGCCACGAAATTGATCGGTAGCGCTACGTAACTAGTTAGTTTGCCTTTTTGTATATCGATTTTTTTGCTGGCCATTGGCGCAAACTGGAGTGTGGTTACACTGGTGTCATCAAAACGCGATAACCAAAGTGCACTGCGAATTCCCAGTGCTGGTTGATTGCCATAGTCTGGAAACGGAATGTATTTTAAGCTAGCGCCCATTTGATATTCGACACTGCCGACGCCAAATAAGAAACGGCTTGATAAATCTTCTCTCCAGCCCGCATCTAAAAAACCGCCGACATTTAATCCACCGTTGCCGGCCGAGTAAGTTTGTAAGGATCCGCCGACGCGATAAGAGCCGGGTTGAATCACTTCGCCTGATTCTCCGATGGTTAAGTAGTTCGCTAGAGACGTTAGTGGTAGCATCAGTGAAAAGAGAAGTGATAACATGTATTTCATAAAGTCTCCTAAGACCGAAAGTTGGCCTCTAATAGAATAAATAGCTGGCCATGCATTTGACAAGCTGAATAACTGTTGAGACAGTAATGTCATGTCGACGGTTAACCTATCAGCTAAGCTGCCACTGAGTTTAGTCGTTATCACCCTGAATGAAGAAAAGAACCTGAAAGCCTGTCTGGACTCTGTTCCTTTCGCTAGTGATATTGTTGTTTTAGATAGTTTTTCTAAAGATAAAACTAAACAGATTGCGGAATCGGCAGGCGCTCGATTTATTGAGCAAAGTTGGTTAGGATTTGGGCCTCAAAAAAAGAAAGCGGTTGAGTTGGCTAAATATGACTGGGTGCTGAGTTTAGATGCAGACGAGCGGTTGTCACCGGAATTGCAGGCCGAGATTCGGCAGCAATTTGAACGACTTGATGCAAAAACAGGGTACCTATTGCCCAGAATCTCGTTTTATTTAGGCCGTTGGATTCGTCACGGTGGTTGGTATCCTGACTATCAATTGAGGCTTTTTAATCGCCAGCATTCTAACTGGGATCAGGCAGGAATTCATGAAAAGGTGATAGCCGTTCAGACAGAAAAATTTAAAACACCAATTCAGCATTATGTTTTTGAATCGATCAGCCATCAGGTAATCACCAATGATAAATACTCTAGTTTGCAGTCGCAAAATCTTTTCAGAGAAAAAAAAGCACGTTTTTCCGTATTTAAACTCATTACAAAGCCTTGGGTAAAATTTGTGGAAAATTATTTTTACAAACGTGGTTTTTTGGACGGTTTGCCCGGGTTTATTATTGCAGTAGGTTCGGCCTATTCCGTTTTCTTAAAGCACGCTAAACTATGGGAGCTAGAGAAATGATTCGTTGTCTAGTGATGGTATTTTTGCTTGCCTTGAGTACGTCTCGAGCAGAAACCGGTGTGTGGACTCTAACGACGCCTAATTATAGGCAAGTTAAGGTGAATGGTGTGAGCTTGAAAAAAGCGGCGTTTTGGGATTTGCCTCAGATGAGCCAGATTCAAACAGCCAACACGGACGCACTCGTTTTTTTGCCTGAGCAGTTTTACCTAAAAGTTTTTAAAAACAGCCATATCCGTTGGGATGAAAACGCAGTGTATGTGGTTTCGGGAAAGGTGTACGTCAAAGCTTTGGGCTCAGGCGTAACAATACATGTTCCTTCGTTGTTCAAGTTCTCAATGAAGCCAGGTGATTTGGCGATTGATCATGATCCTGAATCTAAGAGCGTCACGTTTGAGGTTTTGTCTAAAACACAGCCAATTCAAATTGATTCTGACGATAGAATCCTGACAACAGTCGAAGGCACACAGTTAACATTTCAAGCCGAGTTTGTGGACGGTGAGATGGCGTATGATTTCCTTTTGAATGATCGGAAAATTCCGAAGCTTCGAATGGAAAAGAATCAAATTATAAAGCCAATTGTTTTGGATACGACAATCTGGACGGCGTTTGTAAAAAAAGCAATTGCTGATAAAGCTAAGCAAGTGAAGAAAACGGTTAAGGATAATAGTAAATACATTTGTAAAAGTCCAAATGGAATTTTGAATGCCTGTTTTTTTGTACGAGAAGGAACAAGTTGTTTGCGCTACACATGTAATTTAAGTGGTGAGTGGACACAAAAAACTATATTTTCAAATAATGATCTTTGCCCTAAAGCTAAGACAGTCAAGGACTGTGAATGGTTAGGGCGCTAAAGCTAATCGGTTAGTGTGTTCGTGATTCCAATTAAAGTGATTCTAATTTTTTAACGACTTTATCTATTTCTGTTTTAGTTTGAACGAGCACCTGATCACGCCATTCAAATTCTAAAGGGTAGAACATATCTTTAAACATTTTTTTTGCCATGGCTTCAGAGTCCGCGTCTTTAGCTTTGTGTAGGTAAACCTGATTCTCTGTGACCATGCGATACAATGAATCCAATGAACCCAGAGTGCTTTGAGAATTTAATGTCCCAAATTCAAAGGTAACCGGATAAATTTCGCCTATATTTTTATATCTAGTTTGGAAATAAGATAGCACGTCTCCGGTTGTCTCATAAAAGTTTTTGGTGTTCGCAAAATCTATTTTTGAAGGTGCGTACATATCGGAAATCTTCTTTGATACCTCTGAGTCGGATCGGCCCGAAAGAAGATGTAATTTTCCTTTTTCGCCATAACCGGTATGTAAATCGATATAGACTACTTTCTTGTAGCCATTGACTTGAGAATCCCAGATTCGCTTTAATGCGATGAATTCGGGCTGGTACTGCTGGCCGCCGAAGTAAAGTCCTTTGGGGTGGGTGTATTGCCCTTTTAGGATAGAGCGCCGAAGCGTTTCCATCGAGTGAGTTGCAATTAAATAGACAGAGTTTAAGTAGAAAGAAATCCGTTTGAACAGGCCATCTTCAAAAGAATGCTCGGGGTTCAGGAAAAGATTAATTTTTGCGTAGTCTTCGTTTTTTTGTAGAAAATCATTGTCTTGAACAGCGAAATTACGATTTAAATCAACGTTGTTTGGATTTGTACGTCGATTGTGAAACGTGCCCCATGGATTTACAATGTGAATATAAAGGAAAGAAGTGTTCGCGTATCGTTTAGAGTGCAGATATTCTAATAAGAAGTTTTGAATTCCCGCGCCGGTTAATCCTTCGATGCCGTGAACTCCAGACTGGATGATAACTAAGTTTTCTTTTCGTTCTGATGGAATCAGGGCGAAGTCAATTTTCGGTTGAAAGTCTTTTGCCGCAATTGAGTAATATTCAATTGGCGACGAAGCTATTGTCATGTTGGGATTCGTCGTTTGAATGTGCTTTGTTCGTATGTCAAAATCAGTCTTATAGTCTGCGAGAGTATTTTTAAAATAAGACTGAGAGTTTAAGGCAAATGTTAGTGACGAAAATAAAAGGCTGAAAAATATTGTGGTCCATTTCATAGTGATTTAATTTCACCATGATAAACAACGCCATGCCAAGTGATTTCGAAAAATCGGGCAAATAGGGCTTTGTCATAGGGGAAATTAAACTCATATTGAGCTTCATACAAGCTCAATTCGTTTTTAAAAATAAACTCTTTTTGGTGCTCTGAAAGCTGAGTCATCTCGCCAGCCAACGGGATTGTGAACAGATACACATTGCTCGCATGAATCTGAACATCGATATCAAATTCCGTTTTGAAATATAGCGCAAAAGTCGGTTTAATTGATACCGATAGGCATTGTTGGTTCATAATCATGTGGTCGTATATTTTAAAACTCATGGAATTCTGTTTTCGATCTTTTCATCTGGGGTCGGAGGACGCAAGGCTTCTGTCATTTTTCTTCGGGTATCCATTTTGGCGATGACGATAGTTCCTGGTTTCAAAGACTGGTAGGCAGTGATCATGTTGTTTTTAGGTAAAGCAATGCAGCCAAGGCTGCGCCCTAGAAAGCCGTAACTATCAATATGAGTTTGGCTGCAATAATGAGCTCCATGCATTACTATGCGCCGAGAAAACGACTTGTCGTTAGAGGTGCTCACGCCATGTAGGTTCAGCGACGGTCCGAAGTGGCCGACATAGTGAATCCCTGTTACATAGATGCCAAGCGAGCTTTGGTAGCTTTCGTCCTTATTTGAAAATAAGCAAGAAACATGATTGCCCGTGTTTATTCCATGGGACGCAAGCGACGAAAGTTCTATGTGTGAATCGGCATTGATAATTTGAAAGCGTTCTTTGTCTGAGGGTAAATCATAGTTCAGGAGGCAAAAGCGGTCGGTGTTTAAAACAGTTGTTTTGCCTTCGAAGGTAAACGTCTTTTTTGAAAATGAAAAACCGGAATTGGAAATGCCATATTTTTTAGCGTACTGTGTGTACAGTGAAACTAAAAAATTCGTTTCGCTATCTGCGTAGGCGGTTTTTAAAAAACCGAGAGCTAGTAAAAGGGTAAATTCCCTACGATTAAGAGAGGTGATCACTGTGCTATGGTTCATTTTCTACTTTTTCTTAAACAGCGATTCAGCCAATTCCATCTGTGCTGACTTTTTTGTTTCCTTAGGTGAGTCGGCCATGTTGAATAAGTTGTATTTCTCAACATCTTTATCCGTTGGTTTCTGAGCGATGCACTGGACGCGCGTTTTTCCATGGATGGCGCCTTCTCGGTAGAATAAAATTCGTAAGCCACCTAGGTTTTTAAGTAATTCATTATGTTTGAAATAGAAATTCTTGTGGTCATCTTCTTTGCCGAGGACCTCGTTAATTTCATCTACAAGGTAAGATTCGATCAGTAGTGTGCCGCCAAATTTAAGACTTTTGATGATTTCTTGGTACAAGCGATTATTTTGAGGTCGGTAGTAATTCATCAAAATTGTGTCGTATTGAAGGAGGCCGAATAAATGTAACTCGATGTCGCCATTTTTAAACTGAACATTTTGTTCGGCGCTTGAGATGTTTTTTTCGGCTTTTTGCTTTGCAGTTTCAGAAATATCAATACCGACCACCTCGAACCCTTTTTTGCTTAAAAACAGAGCGTCGTGACCCAGGCCGTAGCCAATATCTAAAACTTTGCCTTTTTTTAAGTTATCCCACTGCTCTGAAACCAGCGCCGTCGGCGTTGAATTTAAAAATTGGGCG
>DDTZ01000203.1:0-14562 GCA_002344565.1 Bdellovibrionaceae bacterium UBA2351
CGGCCGAAGACTACTTAGGCAGCGACTATGAAAAATTTTTTGAAGACACGCTCTTTACAACAGAAGAAAAAGTTCTAAAACAAATCGATGTGATTAAACAATTACCGGAATCTATTGCCCAAGCTATGGATCCAAAAGCAAAGTACTCGTCAAGTCCGGCGATCAGTTCCGATGGCAAATACTTAGCTTACCTGGCCGTTTCCAAACGCGATGTTAAAGAAGTCAAAATCATCGATAAAAATAAAAATAATAACTTCGTCGTACTTGATCCGAGCCAAATCGAAAATGCTAATCAGATCGACGATATTTACGAAGAAGCCGAAGAAGAACAACATGGCCCAGATGGGCCGATTGCTGGAAACATTCAGCGAATCACGTGGATTCCTAAAACATACAAAATTGTTTACGATAAAATCGACGCCTACAGCCCTGCGGAATCTTTTTCTGATCTTTTCCTTTTCGACTTCACGACAAAAAAGACCGAACGCTTAACTACCGGCGAACGCGCACGAGAAGCCTCTCCATCCCCCAATGGCGAACAGATTGTTTACGTCAAATTAGATGCTTTGAAAACTCGCCTAGCGGTATTTGATCTAAAAACTAAAAAATCAAAAATCCTTTGGGCGGCTCCATTGCAAGAGCGCATTTCGAGCCCGACCTACCTAAACGACGCAACAATCATATTCTCGTTAAGAAAACCGTCGACGGAAGAGTTTTTGGTTTCATTTGATACAACTACGAATTCTTTAAAACCCATCTTCACGAACTTCCCGGAAGTTCGCTACCCTACCGTACTTAACGGTGAGCTTTACTTTTCATCTACCAAAAATGGCATCCGAAACATCTATCGCGCGGACATGAAAGATGGCTCGGCGGCGGCTATCACACATATTTACACGGGTTCGTTTTCGTACGCGCTCGATCCAATAACTCGCGACATGTATTACACAAAATTGACGGCAAAAGGTCCTCAGATACATTTTTCAAGTCAGACGGACTTAACAAAAACTCCGGAAGAACTTCCTAAAATCAGCCGCGTGTATGCGAATCAATTTCCAGACAAACCAAAAACACCCCCCGCTGTAGAGCCAAGGGGAAATTTTCCGGTTCGTGAGTATTCGCCCTACTCTTACTTGTGGCCGCAATACTGGATTCCATTTGTAGCCACATCTAGCAGCGATAGCCGCTTTTTATTACAAGCTCAAACCAGTGGATTTGACCCGCTTAAAAAACATGTTTACTCGTTCGACTTAGTATTTGATTCGGCGACCGGCAAAACATCTATCGATGGCACGTACTTAAACCAGGCCTTTAAACATAAATTTGGTTTCCTTTATAATCAGTACACGACTTATTTTGTGTTCTCATCGAACGCTGCCACCTACACGACACGCTCGGCATTTGTTCAGCCTAACATTTGGGACTTAAGCAAAAATGTTAATCTACAAGTGAGCGCGAAACAAATTACAACAAAGACGTCGACGACCCTTTACAATCGCGAAGGCGCCGGCTTTATGTTTTCATATACCGACTTAGAGCGCACAAACTCACTCTCAACGCCGTTTGATGGACAGAATTATTATTTGGGAATGAATCAATACATTAAAAGTGGCGATAGTATCCAGCAAACACAATTCTTGCTAGGCACATCTCAGTACTGGGCAGATTTACTTGTAGACAATCATGTTGTTTTCTTTAAATTAGATGCCCTGTACTCAAATGATAAGGTGAGTCCCATCCTGGGTATGGCCACAAACTCATTATTGTTGCAACAGGATCCACTCGTTCCCTATTTCTTGATGCGCGGTTACCTACAAGGTCAGTTCGTTGGTGAAACTATGGTCAATCCAAAGTTTGAGTATCGTTTCCCAATGCGTGAAATCAACCGTGGTAACTCAACGCACCCGATATTTTTGCGTCGCTTACATGGTGCTCTTATTTCAGATGGCGTATTCTTAGATGGCCGTGCTTATCATAAATCTGATGGCGTTTTTAGAACCGTTTCAACGAACCAAAGCTTTTGGAACGTCGGTTTTGAGTTCCGCTTTGAAATGAATTTAGCGTATCAAATGCCATTAACGGCAATTATCGGTATCTATAACCCACTCAGTGGTTCGTATTCGTCTAGTTCATCTGCATCGACAAGCTTCCAAGTTGGCTCTTTCTTCTAAGAGCCGCTCGCCCCCTGTTCTTTTATGTTGCAAACATCTGAGCTAAGCCTTTATTCTATCCTTAGAAACCATTGGGGGCATGGATGAATCAAATGGAATGGATAAAAGAACTCATTGAATCTGAAAACAAAATCCTAGAATCGGGAATTGTGGATTCAAATCCTGAGTACAAAAAACAGCGTCTTGTTGTTAAATCAACTTTAGATCTACTTTTCGAATTAAAAGCTCAGTTCACTGAAGTGACTCAGCTATATAACGAGATGAAACCGACGCCTCAAAGTAAAATTAAAATTTATACTATTGCACAAACTCATTCTGATTTTATGTTGTTCCGTAATGGCTATAAAATGATCTTTACGATGAAAGAGCCCGGAGTGATTGAAATTCGTTTCAATTTTATCGGTTCGCAATTGATTAGTTCAGTTCATGCTATTGAATCTAAAGTAAACTCAAAGATTTTCGATGATCAAAAACTACAAATCCAAGTACGACCTTTTGACGAAGTCGTGTGGACATTCAACGGTACCGAATTTAAAGTCGACCACCTTGTTAAGTTTTACTTAAATCTTTTCGTGCGAGAAAGCCTGAACTAATAACGAAACCACTTTCTCTGTTTTCATGCCGCGTGATCCTTTGATGGCAATCAGATCACCGGCTTTCAAATCGCCTTTAACTTCATTAATAATAGCTTCGTCCATTTTTTCTGTTGCCCAAACTTGTGGTTTTTGTGAACCACTTTCAAATGCGTCTTTAAAATGTTTCCAAGAAGGACCAAAGAAAACAACCTGATCATAATTTTTAGATTTAATCTTTTTCGCTAGCTCAAAGTGAAACTTATCTTTCGTTTCGCCAAGCTCAAGCATTTCAGCCAATACCAATACGCGCTTGCCAGTCACCGGTGTTTCACTGACGTTTTCAATTAAGCTTTGCATGGAATCAGGGTTCGCGTTGTAGCCATCAAAGATGACTTGTGCGCCCGTATCCGCTCTCAACAACTGATTACGTCCCCAATTTGTTTTCAGCTTACCTAGGGCACCCCAGATCATTTCAGGCTTCATTCCTACAGAAAAAGCCAGTGCAGAGGCCACTAGAACATTGGTAATATTGTGTTTACCAAATATCGGAACCAGCGCCTGGCCCGATTGACCCGCAATTGCACCTTCGATATACAATCCTTCCGAAGACACCTTCTTTAAAGTTAAATAAATATCGGCTTTAGGATTCACTTGAGAAAATTGAATCGTAGTTTTTCCAGGGTTAGCACTTAAAAAACTATCCATCATTTTTTTAACATTAATGTCGTCGATATTAAAAATACGTAATGTATCGGGGCGCGAATATTTATAGATTTCGTTTTTTGCTTTAGCGATATTTTCTTGAGAGCCAAAATGTTCAAAGTGAGCCAGCCCCACCATCGTGCACACGACAACGTCCGGGTCAGCGATTTCAACTAATCTTTGAATTTCGCCATAGTTATTCATTCCCATCTCGATAACACCAAACTCGTCGCTTGTGCGCATGTTTAATAGAGAAAATGGAACACCCCAATGGTTATTCAATGACCCTTGGCTGGCGTATGTTTTTTTGTACGTGTTAAATATTTGTGATGTAAACTCTTTCGCTGTTGTTTTTCCAGCCGAACCCGTAATTGCAACAATCTTCTTGTTCAGTTTTTTTCGATAACCATGTGAAATATCTTGCAATGCTTTGAGTGTATCATCGACTTGAACTAGAGTCGTCGATTTCATATCAAATTTAGCTGGATCTTTTGTTTTAGAATCAAAGATAACGCCATAGCAGCCTTTATCCATAGCCATTTGAATAAATTGGTGCCCATCAAAAGCGTCGCCACGCAATGGAATAAATAATTTTTCTTTTAAATCGGCACGTGAATCGGTGCCGATAAAATCAAAAGAATCTTTAACCTTGTTGACTAATTTCCCACCGGTCCATTTTAAAATATCATCTAGTTTTAAAGATTCACTTTGCATATTTAATAACCTCTTTATAATCATCAAATGGACGCGTTTTATCCCCTATAATCTGATATTTTTCGTGTCCTTTACCCAATACTAAAACGATATCTCCAGACTTTGAAATCTCCATCGCTTTTTGAATCGCTAGCGAACGATTGACTTCAAACACCTTATCCGAAGATTTTTTGAAGCCAGCTTTGATTTGCTCGATTATCGCGGCCGGGTCTTCGGTTCGTGGATTATCTGATGTCACAATTACGATATCGGATTTGTCTTCGGCGATTTTTCCCATGATTGGGCGTTTAGTTGTGTCGCGATCGCCCCCACAACCAAAAACCGTAATAATTCTATTATTCGATTTTAGTTCAGATCTAAGTTCGCGGACTGTTTCAATAGTTTTCGCAACGGCATCGGGAGTATGCGCAAAATCTACAAATACATTTTTACGACGAACTTCCTGAACACGTTGCAAGCGCCCTGGAATTCCAGCAAAGGATTCCATTTTCTTAATCGCAGACTCAATAGGAATTTTCAAATATTCACATACAAACAATGTAGAAATGAAATTATAAATATTATGGTCCCCGAGCAAAGGAAATTTCATCTCGTATTTTTTTCCAAAATAACCAATTTCAAGTTTTTGATATTCAAAACTTTTTTCTTTCACTTCAAACCAAATAGGGAATTTTTTATTCTTCCCGTAGAAATGCGGAGTTACTGTTGAATGCGTCTTAAGTTTTTGCCCGTAACTATCATCACCATTAATCAAAGCAAATTTACTCAGCTTACTGGATTGAGCCATTAACTCGGTAAATAACTTTTCCTTTACCGAAAAGTAATTCTCCATAGTTCCGTGATAATCCAAATGATCTTGAGTTAGGTTAGTAAAAATCCCAATGTCAAAGTTTACCGAATGCATGCGCTTTTGATCAATTCCGTGACTTGTAATTTCCACAGCAGTGGCTTGGGCACCTTGTTTTCTGAAGTCGTTATAACGGCTGTGTACTGTCCATGGATCTGGTGTTGTATGGTTTGTCGGCCAAACTTTTTTCCCCACTCGGTGATTAACCGTTCCGATAACACCGGTCTTAATTCCGTGGGCGTGTAAAAGATATTCTATAATATACGTCGTTGACGTCTTACCATTGGTTCCCGTGACTCCAATGTTAAACATCCATTCGTCTTGGCGGCCAAAAAATAACGAACACATTTTTTCATAATATCGGCGCGTATCGTTCACGACAATATATGGCGTAGCTTTGATTTCTGAAATGAAGTCTGAATTTTCTAAAACGATTAAAATCGCACCTTTTTTTATCGCGTCCTTAATGTACTTGTGACCATCACTCGACGTTCCTTTGATAGCGAAGAAAACGCTCGATTTGATCACTTTATTGGATGAATCAACAATTTGGCTTATCTTGACCGAGCGTGATTGCGATTTTTTAGGAAAAACAACCGAATTAGGCGAAAAAAAATCAATGAATTCAGAAAATTTCATCTTTATACACTAATCGTTTTAATGCTAAGATGTCCACCATGAATCTATTTGATAAAGACGCCGTCGAAGTATTCGAAGATGAAAAATACGCTAACGTTATTCTGTTTCATGGCTATGGTGCTGACGCACAGGATTTGTATCCACTATCCCGCATGATTCCTACGAAAGTAAAATGCAATTGGTTTTTCCCTCAAGGACCCTTGAGTATTCCGCTAGGCGCGCATTGGGTAGGTAAAGCATGGTGGCCAATCCCTATCGATCGGTATCAAGAAGCGGGTTCGACACTAGATACCTCGGTGGAAGTTCCTAAAGGAATTGAAAAACTACGCACTGAGTTTCAAAAATGGCTAAACATGAAAGGCCTAGATCCCAAGCGAACGTTAATTTCCGGCTTTAGCCAGGGTGGCATGCTTGCCCAAGATCTATTTTTCACATTTCCTCAAAACTTTAGCGCGCTTGGATTATTGTCCACCAACTTAATTAATAAAGCCTATTTAAAGGCCCAGCCGACTGAAAATATAAAAGGTAAACATGCTTTTATCAGTCACGGTCACTCGGATCCCGTGTTGCCGATCGCTGGCTCGAAAGCTCTGGACACATTCTTGATTGAAGCTGGACTAAAGACGAAGACATGCCATTTCAGTGGAGGTCATGAAATTCCACCTATGGTGCTGACTCAATTGGGCCAATTCATGGACCAGGTTCTGGACTAAAGGGCTCTCTTTTATTTCTGCTAAGTTCCGATTTTATATACGGAAATGAAATTTCAGAAACTAGGAAAGTATACACTTTTAGAACAAATGGCCGCCGGTGGTATGGCGGAAATTCACTTAGCCATTGGCTCAGGCGCCGAAGGTGTACACAAATTTTTTGCCATCAAGCAAATCCTAACTGCGTATTCTGAAAACGACGATTTCATTACAATGTTCAAAGAGGAAGCCAAAATCGCATCCCAATTGAATCATTCAAATATTGTGAACATCTTCGACTTCGGTGTTGATAAAATTAGTCAGTTTTACATCGTCATGGAATTCGTTCATGGGAAAAACTTAAAACAAATCATTCAAGCCCTTGGAAATGAAAACAGAAAGCTCCCTATCGAATTTATTGCTTACATCATTAAGGAAGTTGCGAGTGGATTAGACTATGCTCACTCAGCTCGCGACATTTATACAGGTCATCCGTTAAACATTATTCATCGAGACGTGAGTCCACAAAATATCATGGTCAGCTACAATGGCGAAATCAAAGTTATCGATTTCGGTATTGCTAAATCCACGGCCAAAGCAGATTCCACAGGTTCAGGCACTCTAAAAGGTAAATTCGGTTACATGAGTCCCGAACAAGTTCGTGGCGAACCAATGGATCATCGTACTGACTTGTTCTCGCTGGGTGTGATTATTTGGGAGTTAGTGGCAAATCGCCGTCTGTTTGCCTCCGAAACTGAAATTGAAACCCTAAATAAAATCAAACAAGGATTTATTCCGGATTTGTCTTTACATATCGATCCAAAGTACATGGAACTGGTGAATATCGTTAATCGCTGCTTAGCAAATGACAAGAATCAGCGTTATCAAACTGGACAAGAATTATCAAATGCCATTAGTACCTTCCTAAACATTCACTTCCCGGAATTTAATAAGCACATATTCAGTGATTATTTAAAAAATACATTCTATCACTCGTACGAAAAGTCCCAAGATAAACTAGTTAAATTTAGTCAGTTGAAATTAAACTCAGATGATTTTTCTGAGTATTCATATAATCCCGAAAATGAAAATTCAATCAATCAATCTATTATAATGGCCAGCCAAGGTGGAGACGGAAAAACCGGAGCTTCACGTACGAGCACCTCATTAAAAGCTTTAAATTTCAAAGTTCAAGATTTAAGTGAGTTTAAAGAATTAGAAACAAAAAAAGATCTAAAGTGGATCTATGGCGCCTTTGCCATCATCCTATTATTGATGATTTATTTTGTCGGCTACGAAATGCCTAAAAATAAAACTAAAAACAATGCGGTCATCGTTTCAAATGCCGAAATCGCGAAAAACAAACTGAATTTATTCAAAAACTTCGAAATGTCTTTCGATAATATTTTGGAAATGTCCGCTATCGGCAACCAAGGCTGTATCCAAACTAACGATAAAAAGACCTTCTGCTGGGGTGACAACCGTTTCAATCAGCTTGGCGTAAGCACTAGCAAAGACTATGTTCAAATGTTAGAAATTTCAACGTTTCCAAAATGGGAAGAGCTAAAAATCGGTCTCTTCCATAGCTGCGGAATTACCAAAGTTCAAAAAGATGGAGCCGCTTGGCACGCCCTAAAATGTTGGGGCGATAATAGTTACGGCCAAATCGGTGATCCTACTCAACAAAAAGTTCTGACTCCAACGACAGTAGATCCAAATACCCAATACAAATCGATTAGTGTCGGCTTGTATCATACGTGTGGTATCAGTATTGATGGCTTAGCTAAGTGCTGGGGGCGTGGGGACTTTGTTCAGTTAGGTTTAGGACATATTAAGTCATCAAAAGTTCCTTTGACAGTGGATCCAAATGTTAAATTTAAATCGATAGCATCAGGCGCCTATCACACGTGCGGAATTAAAGAAGACGACACGTTACGATGTTGGGGCCGCAGCGATTTTGGACAGCTTGGCACCGGCCACGCCCACTACCAAGGCACAATTCAAAATATTGACCCAGAGACTCGATACATGCACATTTCGCTTGGCGATTTCCATACGTGCGGCATTACCGATCAAAATCAAATTAAATGCTGGGGAAAAAATGATTTTGGCCAAATAGGCGTTGGCCACCAAGAACCCGTTACAAAACCCACCTTAGTTTCCGCTAATACAAAATTTAAAAAAGTTAAAGTCGGTAAGTTTCATACCTGCGCAGAGACTTTAGCCAATGATTTGTACTGTTGGGGCCGCAACAATTACTTTCAGTTATCGTCAAAAGAAGTTCCTCATCTATTGTTGCCGGACCTGACTACAAAGTTAAATCCAGTGAGTGACTTTATGTTGGGTGAATTTTCGACCTGCTATTCTATGCCAGGAAAGTTGGGTTGCCGCGGTTATCATTGGATCCAAAATACGCGATCTCCTGCAGAAGCTAATTAATCTTAGTTCGCCTTCAAAAATACTCTTACTTTTTTAGTTCCAGTTTCCACATCTTCAGATTCCATCAATTCAACTTTTGATCCCTTGCCATAAAATTCTAGTTCATCCGTTGCGTGAGGCGATTTAAGAACATCTCTTAAAGACAACGTTTTTGTTTCGTTCGCAGCATCACTAGATTGTGATTTTGATTTTGGCTTTGACGGTCTGTTTTTATCAAAACCAGCGACTAAGTTTTTGTCCGATATTAAATTTGGCACCATTCCATCTTTACGCGCCAAGAACGATGCTACTTTGGCAAATACAGGTGCCGCCACCTGAGACCCGTAGAACGATTTCTTTGGAGTATCGACCATCACGTAAATTACATATTTGGGTTCATGGACGGGAATAAATCCGATAAAACTTGAAAGATAGGCGTTTGGTTCATAGCCACGAAACTTCTGACTTGCTTTCTGAGCCGTTCCTGTTTTGCCGCCGATCAAGAAACCGGGAACTTTGGCATTTACACCCGTTCCACCTTCGTGTGTAACCGATGACAACATCACTTTAAGTAAATCTGACGTTTTTTTAGATATCACGCGCGTAGCCGGTACTTTTTCCATTTCAGTATATTCTAATGTTTCTGTATTACGACGTCCTTTAACTAAGACTGGACGATTTAACATTCCACCGTTAACTAGGGCCGCGAAAGAATTCGTCAATTGAAGCGCATTTACCGAGATACCTTGTCCAAAAGAAATATTGGCTAACAAATGTGAATTCCAAGGCGTTTCGTGCAATACACCTTTAGATTCACCTGGAAAATCAACCATCGTTTTTTGACTAAAACCAAACTTCACAAGGCCATCACGCAGTCTATCAGCACCTAGTTGAAAACCAACCTTGGCGACTCCAATATTCGAAGAGAATGCTAAAATTTCCGACGGACTCAAATAGGCAAACTGATGATGCTGATCAGATTCTTTAATCCAGCGATCAGCTACTTTCATTTTTCCGTACTCGCAAAATATTTTCGAGTTTGCCTGTATCAGGTTTTCTTCCAAACCTAGCGCCATTACAAATGGCTTCAAAGTCGATCCGGGCTCAAACACGTCAGTAATAGCTTTCTGTTTTAAAACCAAATCATGACGTCCCGTATTTGTTAGCGAAACCATCGAACGAATTTCAGAAGTAGCGGCATCAAGTACGATACCAACCGCACCCTCGCCTTCGAATTTTTGCATAGTTTCTTTCAATTGAGTTTCAAAGTAGAACTGCAAGTCAGTATCAATCGTCATCACCAGATCATTACCCATCTGATTTTCTGTAACAATCATACCATCGATATTCAAAGGTCTACCGCGCGCATCCCGTTTTACATTTACTTTTTCACTGTCACCGGCAATTTGCTTGTCATATCTTAACTCTAAACCTTCTAATCCGTTTCCTTCTTGCCCAACTAGTCCAATTATTCCTTTATATAGGTTTTCAAAAGGATACACGCGTTTCCATTCCTGGACAGAAGAAATCCCGGCTAGGTCTGCCGCTTTCACACGTGCAAATTTGTTATCATCAATGAACCGCTGCAACCAAACAAAACGACGATTTTTATCTTTGATTCGCGAATAAATCGATTCGTAACTGACACCTAACAATTTACTTAATTGCTTAGCTGTTGCTTTAGGAGCTTTGATCAGCTTGGGATCAGCATAAATGGAATAGGAAATCTGCGACATCGCGATTTCGCGTTTGTCTTTATCCAGAAAACTGCCACGTTGAGAGTTTAATTTAATTCGCGTCTGGTACTTTCGCTCTTGCAGTTGCGCTAGTTTTTCATTAGGCCACACCTGAATATAAAATGCGCGGGATAGTACCAACAACCAGACGGTTGAAAAAAATAAAAATATTATAATAATTCTAGCTTTCAATCGAAAGATTTTCCTTTTTCGTTAAGCTGTGGAGTTGGCGACGCCAAATGAATGATCTGATTCAATTCCGGGTTTCGTAGAGTTAGTCTATGTTTTGCAAACGACATGATTTGGGACGGGATCGCAAGCTTTGCTAAGTCGATTTCTTTAACTTTTCTTTCGATTTCTATTTTTTTATTCTGTTGAGCCAAATAGTAAATTTGATATCCCAACCGGCGCTCTTCCATATGCAAAAATGCGATAAGAAATAACGTACCTACCAAAATCATAATGCTTAAAAACGGATTAATATCTTTACGATTACGTTTATAAAAGACCGAGTTCATCCATGACCTCTTTCCTCTAATTAAACCGTATTGTAGAGGAAAAGGGAAAAACTAAGACGATAGCCGCCAGACCTCTAGACCGGACTATCTGTAGGTCGAGTCCTAACTAGGTGCGAACAAAAACACGTAATTTGGCGCTTCGACTGCGTGGGTTTGCGAGTTCTTCTTCACGTGTTGGATGCGTCACCTTACGACGAAGTGGTTCACCCAATTCTGGATAAATACGAAAGAGATTTTTAACAATACGATCTTCCAATGAATGGAATGTGATAACTGCCAACCGACCATTTTTATTTAATTTTTCCATGAGTTTCGGCAGTACCTGATCTACAACTTCCAATTCACGATTTACTTTTAGGCGTAACGCCATGAAATATTGAGTGGCAGGATGAAAACCCTTTTTTCGCCAACCATCTACGCGTTCGATTAATCCCGAGAGTTGTTTTGTCGTCGTAAACGGAGCTGTTTTACGATCTTCGATAATAGCGCGAACAACGCGGAATGGATTATGAATCTCTCCAAAGGTCTTGAACAAGACAACTAGGTCATTCTCGCTCATATTATTCACAAGATCGGCCGCCGTCTCGCCCTCAAGATTGTTCATACGCATATCTAATGGACCATCGTGATAAAAACTAAACCCGCGCTCTGGTTGATCTAGTTGAGGAGAACTGACTCCCAAATCAAGGAGTGCGAAATCAATTCCGCCACTATAGTGTTTATCAAAATTAAGAAAGTTGTCCTGATATAATTTCAACTTTTGGGACTGAATCAAATCACTGAAATGCTCTTTAGCGTAGGCGTGCGCGTCCGGGTCCTGGTCAAAAGCCACCGTCTGCATATTAGGATTTCGCGCTAAAAGTAGTTTATAGTGTCCACCACGTCCGAAGGTCCCATCCATATAAACGATCTCAGATTGATCTACAAAAGGTTCAAAAGCAGTGACTATTTCATTCGAAAGGACCGGTATATGAAGCATGGGCCGAAAGTAAGAATTTTTTAATTGTGCGTCAATGGCTATTCTCTTATCCTGTAGATATGTTAGTGAGATGTCCGAAATGCCATTTTGAACAACCCAAAGATCCATTCTGCGCCAAATGTGGAATTGAAATGGCTAGCTATAAGCCACCAGCTGACACACTCATTGGCAAGATTCTAAAGAACGCCACGGCTGTATTTTTTATCGTGGTAGTGGCTTTATTCGCGGGGACCTTTTATTTCTTTAAAACCAATCGCGCACAACAGGATGGACTAGGGCAAGGTTACAAAAAATCGGGCCTACTGTCTCAAAGGCAATATATTAACGAAGACTCGCCCGAGATCGAAGTCACGGGCGGCGTAAAAGGCGAATCCAGTGGAACCGGGACTCAAGCATCCGAAGTGCCCCCACCCACAGCAGCTACGGAACCTGCAGTTTCTGAGGAATTAAAAGACATTAAAAATCAAACTCCCGAAGAAATTCGTGAACACTTAGAAAGCCAACTCTTTAAAAAAGATACTGGAGCCAAGGATGAAGCTGCGGCAATGACTAAGTATGATGTGAAGGTCTATTTTGCCGAAGTCTCATCAAAAGGTATCGATATGCTTTATCAAGAAGCGCGGGCAAATGGGCAAATGGTTAATACTGATTTTGCTCAGGGTGTGATTAATATGCCTATGACTCGTGTTTTATCTTATCGTGATGACTTTAATGTCTATACCGAGCTGTCCAAAACTGTAGAGAAAAATAAACCTCTTGATTGGTTTCAAGGTCTAAAGAGCGCCGGAGCCGATGGCGATATCGGCATTACTCATACGTTAACCATTAAGGATAGCCCAAACGGACGACTTCAGCTGGATGTCAAAATCTCTAAACGCTTTCAAGTCGGCGGTCAGAGTTCGGGAGCTAAAAGTTTCCAAAATACCGACTATATCGGCGGTGGTGAATTCGAAATCGAATCAGGCCGGACACAAACGTTCTACATGGCTGAAATACTTTCAAAATTTCCAATGGCGGCTCAACAAGACTACCTTATGGCTATCAGCCCATTTGAGATTTATAAGTCACAGAACTTCCTTGGCGGAAAAACTTTCTCAGTATTTTTTTACACTATCGAAAATAAATAGAGAACTTGCGCGTAAGCTTTGATAAAAGACCCCGTAATGAAACACCATTACGGAAAAAACGTTCACTTTTTTGATCAGCCTTATCTATCGGGTCTTTTAGCTAAGCTTTGCCAACCCACGACATTTCAACCAGAAATCAATCGTTATGTTGACTACCTCTATTCGCAATTGCTTGCCGAGGTTGTAAACAACTTCTTTCCAACACAGGAAATTTCAGTAGCGACTCGTATGCACAAGGATCATCCCGATATCATGCTGAATACAATGCAGATAAAGCCAGATGCAAAAGCCGTGTGCATTAACTTGGCCCGCGCGGGTACTTACCCATCTCATATTTGCTACGAAAAACTTCATTTGTTTTTAAAGCCAGAAAATTTACGTCAGGATCATATCTTTGCAGCGCGCGCGATTAATTCAAACAGCCAAGTGACTAAGACGGAATTAGACGGTTTTAAAATTGGCGGCGGTATCGAGAACAGCTTTGTGTTAATCCCCGATCCAATGGGCGCGACTGGCAATACAATTATGTCGACCATCAACCATTATAAACAAAACGTTCCCGGTACGCCGGTTCGATTTATCGCAATGCATTTAATCGTTACTCCCGAGTATTTAAAGAAAATCACGTCCACTCATCCCGATGTTCTAGTCGTTGCGATTCGGTTAGATCGAGGTCTATCTAGTTCAAAAGCTTTAGCTTCCGAACCAGGGCTACATTGGGGCGAAGAAAAGGGTTTAAATGCCAAAGACTATATCGTCCCAGGTGGCGGTGGTTTTGGTGAGGTCATGAATAATTCGTTCGTTTAGTTTTTTAATTGAACTTTGCAGGTAATTTTAACTAGAATGCTCACATCATCTTAAGAAGGAAAGAACATGGATTTACAAATCAAACCATTTATCTCGGCAGAAAAAATTCAACAACGCGTGAAAGAATTAGGACAAGAACTTACTAAGAAATTTCAAAACAAAGATGTTGTAGCGATCTGCGTACTAAAAGGTTCGTTCATGTTTTACTCAGACTTAATTCGCAATATTGATACAGATTTAGCCTGCGAATTTTACGGCGTTTCAAGCTACCACGGCACGTCTTCATCTGGGGAAATCAAAGTAACTCTAGATTTAAACAAACCTGTTGAAAACCGCCACGTATTACTTGTTGAAGATATCGTAGATACAGGCTTAACAATGAACTACTTAAAGAACTCGATCTTATCACGTAAGCCAGCAAGCTTAACGACAGTTACATTGTTAGAAAAACCAGAGGCATTAAAAGTTCCATGTCAGCTAGATCATGTTGGTTTTAAAATCAGCAATGAATTCGTAGTGGGATACGGCCTAGATTACGAAGGCCAATACAGAAACTTGCCGTACATCGGCCAAGTCCAAAACTTCCAGTAATCCAAACAGATTACAGAAATGCCAAAAAATTAGGCTTCCCCTGGGAAGC
>DDTZ01000203.1:14936-16046 GCA_002344565.1 Bdellovibrionaceae bacterium UBA2351
GCGTAAATTACGAATGGCATCATTTCTTTGAACGTTTGTTCTGGGGTCTTCGCTTTAATTTCTGATGGAGGTAGTTTTTCCATGTGTTCGATCTCCTAATTTAGTCTCCCTTAAATTAATTTTTAAACGCGTTAAAGACAACTGGAAATTTACATCGTCTTTCTGACTCTATATGTTGGGCGTAGGAGGCTGGAAATGAAGCAATACCTAGACCTTTTAAGTCATGTTTTAGAGCACGGGGAAAAGAAATCAGACCGCACAGGAACGGGCACCTTAAGCGTGTTCGGTCACCAGGCGCGCTACAACCTTGAAAATGGATTTCCTCTTGTTACGACAAAAAAATTGCACACACGTTCAATTTTTCACGAACTTTTATGGTTTGTTAAAGGTGACACAAATATTAAATATCTACGCGACAATAAAGTCAGCATCTGGGACGAATGGGCGGATGAAAATGGCGATTTGGGTCCGGTCTATGGTGAACAATGGCGCCGCTGGAAAACAGCGGACGGCCAAACCATTGATCAACTTCAACAAGTTATCGAATCAATCAAAAAAGATCCCAATTCACGTCGTCACTTGGTGATTGCGTTCAACCCTGGCGAAATCAGTAAAATGGCATTGCCTCCGTGTCACGCCTTCTTCCAGTTTTACGTAAGCAACGGCAAACTATCGTGCCAACTTTACCAACGTAGCGCGGACATCTTTTTAGGTGTTCCATTTAATATCGCTAGTTATGCACTACTGGTCCACATGGTAGCTCAAGTGTGTGGACTAGGCGTCGGTGAGTTCGTTCATACACTAGGCGATGCGCACTTGTATTTGAATCACGTTGAACAAGCTAAACTACAATTAACTCGATCGCCAATGCCACTACCAAAATTGATTCTAAATCCAGAAGTCAAAAATATCGACGATTTCAAATTCGAGGATATTCAAGTCGTAGGTTACGAGTCTCATCCAACTATCAAGGCAGATATTAGCGTATGATTTTATCATTAGTCGCTGCGATGGCGAAAAATCGGACTATCGGAAATAATAATAAATTAATCTGGCACTTACCGGAAGATTTAGAGTTTTTCAAAGCAACGACTAAAAACAAAATCATGA
>DDTZ01000209.1 GCA_002344565.1 Bdellovibrionaceae bacterium UBA2351
GTTAGGGGTTTTTCTTTGCTGTCTAACGCCGTATTAGAAATACGAGTTAACTTAGCCGTCAACTGACCTAGCATCCACTGAGTGTGAGGATAGCTTGTCATTTTAGTATTGATTTCAAGTGATACTGGCAATGGACCATGAGCGCTGATTTGTTTTTCAAACGAAGCTTGGTTTTTTGCTTTTAGTTCATGCTGGGCTTTGATTTGTTTTAGTAATTCATCGCCGCGAGTTTTAAGGAATTTAGCTTCGGCTGTATTGTCATCAAAACGAGCAAACAATGCGGAGCCGGCAATACCTTGTTTTTTTCGAAGCTCCTCAACTTCATCTTCATTTGGTAGGGCGCTGTGATTGCCTGGTGCTGCGGCCATTTTTAATCCCCAACCTTTTAGCGTGTGGGCGATAATGATCGTCGGTTTACGAGTACTTTTCTTAGACGTTAACATGGCTTCGGCTAGCGACAACATATCATGTCCACCGAAATCACGAATAGCTTGATATAAGTCTTCATCGGAAACTGATTCTAAGAACTTCTTCATTTGAGGATGTTCTTTAGAGATACCTTTTTTCAATGCCTTCATGTCTTTAACAAGAAGCAAAGCTTGCAACTCATAGTCTTCTAATTCTTCTTCCAAGAATTTTTTGAATTGATCCCCGCCTGATTTAGTGAACAGTTCTTTACGTTTCGAGCCGTGACGAACTTGAATGACTTCCCAACCGTTTGCTGCCATCGTTCGTTCGATACGATCGGCATCGGTTCCGTCCATAATTTTCTTATTTGAAATACGGTGACCGTCCAGTGATTGACGGTTGTAATCCACAATCCAAGTTAGATTTCCAATTTCACGTTCAGCAAAGTCAGGTACCGCTTCGTACATGCTACCTTCGCGGAATTCAGAATCGCCTGTTAAGGCCCAGAAGTGCGCGTCGGGAACTTCGTAGTTATGTTCACGAGCGTAGCGATATGCAAGAGCCATGTAACCGGCTTGAACGGGTGGAATACCGACAGTGCCGGAAGGAAAAAAGTTGTGATTATCTGAATCGTATGTAGAGTGATACGATTGGAATACAGGCTCGCCATTTTGAGAATACTTACGTAAGCCCATCATTGCTGTGTTCGCGTCTTCTAGGGATAAGCGAGACAAATCTTTATTTAAAAATAAATCCATCAAGTAGTTGTACGAGTGATCTGTTGGGGAGGCGTGAGGTTTATTTGCGATGTGATCAAACCCTGTTTTCACGATCAAATGTAAAGCGCCCATGATATGAAGTGCGCTGGCGGAAGCGGATGCGTGTCCACCAATTTTTGGATCACCTTTAGCTTTGTCTGTGCGGTGATTGGCTTGGTAGATCATCTGAGTTGCTAAATAGTGAGCTCGGGTTGCGATGGTTTCAACAGTCTTTCTATCTGGTAGTTTCATACTTTCACACCTTAGTGATGGTTGTGCACAAATTTTTAGATAAGTGCTCAAAATGATTAAGCTTTAGAACGTTATTTATATCGGAATATCTTTAAAGGAGCTTAGGGGAAAGGGCAAGCCAAAAACCGAGTTTTTGTTCTACGTCGTGTTCTTTAGTGAGTCTGTTCATTCCTAAGCCAATTTACTGCGTCTTGGGCGGTAAACCGTAAAACATAATTAAGGTCGTCCTTAATGTCGATGTTGGTGGGAATCAGTCCCATTAAGCGATACAGACGGGCATGCACTCGAGAGGTATGAACGTATAAGTCTGTAACATTAGGATCCTGTAATGCCACTTGAGTTGCGAGTTTGATTAAACTGATGGATAGACCAGGGGAACTGCCAGGCTGGGCAGTTAGGCGGCCAATTTCGACAGCCGTTCCGCCCAAGTTGTGACGCTGAAAATCTGGAAAATCATATTGTAGAGGCAGGTTCTCGTGCGGCGTGCGGGCGTAGGTAATTCGGATGCCACCATTGAATGTCGGTAAATGTGGATCTAAATCAAGTGGAGTGTCTAGTACCAGTGCGGACCTTAAAGCCAGTGAATGGTCAATCTGCTCTTGGTTTTGAGGCCCTGGCGCTGAAGGGGAGCCTTCGAATTTTTTTAGTCGATCGTAATAAACAGAGCGTACGTGGTCGAAATACGAAGATACGATGTGCTGTAACGTAGATGACGGCGACACCTGCGCCAAATCAACCACCATCAAACGCGACCCATGAGACGAGTCCATTTCAAAAAATTTTACTTTCTTTAAAATAGGTAAAATGATTTGAGGCTTAAGCGTATTCTGATAAAAGCTTATACATTCGGCTGTTTTAGTTTCCACTGCCGAAGCGAACGTATTGGGCGAAATCGGTAAAATTAAAACTGTCGATACTAGCGATAGAGATAAAAACTTTTTCATCCCAATCGGTATTGCAAATTTGGTTTCAAACCAGAACGAAACTATCGATGCTTCAAATAAAAATCCAACATTTGGTAGATAAAAAAAACAAAGCGGTAACACTCTTTGTAAGTCTAAAAAGTCCAATAAAAATAGTTATTTATAGAAGGCATTAAAAACTGTTTTAACACAAGAAACAGATTAGGATTCTAAAATAAAATCCCAACGAATTTTAACTGTGCCATCTGGGTCTACAATCCCTTTTGGCGGGTTTGGAAACGGTGCCGCTGACCGAAATGATTCAATGGCCGCTTCATCTAAATCCTTAACGCCAGAATCGCTAACAAGTTGAACGTTCAACAACACACCTTCTTGGTTTAAAATAATCAGTAGTTTAGTAGTGCGATCTTGGTCGCTCGAAGCAATCGTTCGGCCTTGGCGGAACATCTTAGTCAGTTTGTCGCGAACTTTGGGTTCCCAATGTTGTGAGAGCTGTTTTCGGATACGGTTGAAATACGTATAGTACTTAAATTCTTTCGTGCTCAAAATAGTTTCAACACCGATACTTTTATCTTTTAAGTAGTCTTGTGTCTGGCTAGCTGTAGCAGCGCTAGAGGGCATTCCGCTAGCCATTGTGTTGAAACTTTTTTCGCGAAAACTAGCGGACATGTCCGACATAGGATTAAATTTTTCTAAACGGCGTACAGGTTTATTTTCAGTTTTAGCTTGTTGCTGCTGCTGAGCCGGTTTGTTTGTGGTTGTCTGTTTAGCTTGGGTGTTTTTAAATTCACCTTTTTCCCGAGCTACAGTTTGCTTTAAAACTTTTTGATTGTTTTTACTTAGATAATAATTATCGTCTGGTATTTCATTGTTCAATGCTTTATCGGCTTGATCCACTATCTGACGATTTTTATCTAATTGATCAGCTAATTTTGGGTGCATTTTCGGCGGACTGATATACGAAACCTCAATCGTTTCTTTTTTCGATTTAGTTTCGGGAGAGACGTAAACAGATACGTAAAAAGCGATGTGAATTAAGACTGAAATGAGTAAAAAGAGTGAAAAACGATGCATAATTATTATTCGGCAGAATGTGTGCGTAAATTTAGGTGATTTTTTTTTAAGCACCTCGATCAAAGACGTGCAAAATGAGCTAGGTCGAGAAATCGCGTATTTGACTGAAATCTTCATCGAGTGCAGAATAAATTGATGAAGTTTGATGCGTGGGTTCTTTCGGATAAAGGACGAAGACGTGATTCCAATCAGGACTCAGTTTTAGTTAATCCCGAAATAGGTCTTTTTATAGTTGCGGACGGCATGGGAGGCCACTCTGGCGGGGAAGTGGCGTCATCGCTTGCTGTTTCAGCTGCCGAAGAAGTGTTTAAAGATCCTGAATCAAAAAATCGTGCCCCTAGGGAAATGATAGCGCGAGCATACGAACAAGCTTCACACCAAATTTACGATAAAGCGGCAAAAGAAAACCCTGAATTAGCAGGTATGGGCACGACCATGGTCATGTGCTACATCCGGAAAAATCATATTTATATAGGTAACGTAGGGGATTCGCGTTGTTATTTATTTAAAAAGCCGCACTTATGGCAAGTTACGGAAGATCATTCTTTAATTAACGAACAAATCCGCGCCGGTGTTTTGTCAGAACAGCAAGCGTCGCAGTTAATTGGACGTAACGTAATCACGCGCAGTGTAGGTTACGAGCGTGAAGTCGATCCAGATATTTTTGAACGAGAAATTTTCTCGGGTGAAACCTATTTATTATGCTCGGATGGTTTATCCAGTCTTGTCACTGATCCACGCATATCTGAAATCATGGAGCAAAATGCCCCGGTAGATGCTTTGAAAGCCTGTGTAGAAGAGGCTTTAAAGAATGGTGGCGATGACAATGTCAGCGTTTTAATTCTTCATTTCGAATAGGAAAACAATTGAGTAAGAAAAGTTTCACATTTTTTGTCATTTCCAATACTGATGGGCAAACTAATAAGTTTGTTTTATCGGGTACGCGACTAAAAATAGTAGCTCTGATTGGCTCTGTGGTTGTGCTAATTTTGCTAACGGGAATTATTGATTATTTTGGGTTGCTGGTTCAGGCCATTGAAAACAGAAAACTAAAAGCCGAAAATGCACAATTACTTAAGCAATTCCAAATTGTCGAAACAAAAGTAAGTTCACTTGAGAACAGTTTGGAACGCGTAAAATCATTTACAACTAAGTTGAAATTAATAACTAACGTAGATGCGGAAGACCGCATTACTAAACTGACTATGGGTAACAAACCATCCAACGCGCCGACTTTTGAAGAAGAGTACGAACCCATGGATCAAAGGGCCAGCAATCAAACTTTGGTGGCTGAAGATAAGCTATTTGCTCCTATTAAAAAAGAAAACGAAAAGCAGGGTGAGCTAACTCTACAACCATCAGAAAAAGATTACGTGTCGTTAGTTGTGCGTATTGATCGCGCAGTTAAAGAGACTCAATTGAAGGAACAAAGCGTAATTGAGTTATGGGAAGGCTTATCGGAGCGACAGAGTTTGCTGAACGCGATTCCGAATATTAAGCCCGCACGTGGTTGGTTAACGAGTAACTTCGGTTATCGTATGAATCCATTTACGGGTAAAAATACGATGCATGCCGGTCTAGATATCGCGGCGTCGCCGGGTTCACCGGTCTACGCGCCAGCAGATGGGATTGTAATTTTCGCATCTTATGATGAAAGTTACGGGAAATTAGTCAGTATCGATCATGGTTATGGGGTAACGACACGTTTTGCCCATAACTCGCAAATCTACGTTCATGTCGGCCAGCGAGTTAACAAATGGGATGTAATTTCGGCAGTGGGCAACACGGGCCGTTCAACGGGGCCTCACTTACATTATGAAGTCCGCATCAACAGTATTCCCGTCGATCCAATCAATTTTGTGCTAGACGAGTAGTCCAACGAATATTCGTTTATTCCGCAATCATCATTGACGATACGCATTTTGTATCTACACCATAAGAATAAAATGGAACGCTTGAAGAACGAGAGAGTGCTTTTGTATCGGGATTATAGTTCAACTTTTCAATTGAGTAGTTCACAACGGTCGTAGCGTTTGAAATCGCAGTTGCCACAAATAGAGTCCGATCATCTGGATTATAAACCATGGATGATATTCCATATAAAAGGTAACCAGCCGCAACGTAGGTGTTGGCATCATAAATTTTAGTAGCGTTCGAAATTACGTTTGTGGAATCGTTAAAATCATAAACGTATATGGAATTCAAATTCGCATTTAAACTATTTCCAGCGTAGGCGATAAGTATCTGGCTATATGACGGAATAAACTGAATAGCTACTGGATAGGCATTCGCATCTGGCGCCGCCTGCGCCGCTAAGCAATCTGCAGCTGTTGAATAGCCGTTCGGTGAAATCACGCCCCAACGATTGTTCGATGCGGCCGCATTGGTATATATAATTTTGCCGCTTGTTGTAACAGCCACATTGTTGATATTTGCGTTGGTAGCGCCGCACGTAGCACCCAGCGCAGTACCCACATAGGGTGTACCCATGCGAATGCCTTGACTAGTTAATTTTTCGAT
>DDTZ01000064.1:0-8696 GCA_002344565.1 Bdellovibrionaceae bacterium UBA2351
GGAGCGCTTGAAGAAAAACGACATTGAATTAAAAATTATTCGCCCGGAATTTGATGTCGAGATTTCTGCTTTTGATACGCAAATGATTCAGGTCTTGCTTAATTTGATTATTAATTCTTTAGATGCCATTAAAAATTTAAACGATAAGTGGATAGAATTGGAATATCGAGTAGATGATGATTTATTGAGTATAATTGTTCGCGATTCGGGGCATGGATTAGATAGTGAAATCGTAAGTAAAATCATGAATCCGTTTTTTACTACGAAANNCGAGTAGTGCCGCACTGCCGAGGTCAATCTTACTAAAGTGATTTCAGACTCGTTAGAATTGTGCCAAGAACGTTTGAAAAAGAACGAGATAGAACTAAAAATTATTCGTCCGGGTTTTGATGTTGAAATCTCTGCCTTTGATACACAAATGATTCAGGTACTCCTTAATCTAATTATTAATTCATTAGATGCTATTAAAAATTTAACAGAAAAATGGATCGAGATCGAGTATCAGGTGGTTGATGATTTGTTAAATATTATCGTTCGTGATTCAGGTCTTGGTTTAGATAGTGATATCGTAAGTAAGATTATGAATCCGTTTTTTACTACGAAAGAGCGTGGCCAGGGCACGGGTCTGGGGTTGAGTCTTTCAAAATCGATCATTGAAAATCACGAAGGTCGCTTGTATTATAACCCAGACTCATCCAATACTGAGTTTGTCATCGAACTTCCCTATATGCGTACGTTCACTGAGGCCTCTAAATAATGAAGTTAACGTGTAAATATCTAGGCAGCTGTCGTGGTTGCCCCTTGGGGCATTTAGATATTGACGAGCAGAGGCGTCTTAAGAAAAACAAACTGATCGAAAGTTTGAATCGAGCCTTGCCGGCGGAAATGATCAAGAATGCAGTTTATGATTTTGTATTTCCTGTCTTTGATCGCTATCGTACCCGTTGTGACTTTATATATTCCGATGGTAAATTGGGCTGGGTAGATCAAGATAAAAAATTTCTACCAATTGATGAATGTCCACTTCATGTATCTGAGTTAACCTCTTTTGCATCCTTTGTTTCTAAACTACCCTGGCCGGTCAAGCGTGGATCCATGCGATTACGAGTCAGTCCCGCTGGCACGCGTGGTATTTGGTTGGATTTAGCCAATTTAGATATAAAAGAAATCTTATCGAATTCTTCTGTTTTAAACGATCTATTTGATGCGGGTGTGATTGTTGAGATGGGGCAGAAAGGTAAACGTGTCGAACGTGTTGGTGATGTTTATAAGTTAATCGAACCATCGCCCTACCCTTGGTTTAAAACCGAAGTCGATGGTAAGCCTGCTGATTTAAACTCGCTAATTAGTTCGTTCACGCAAACGAGTCCTGAGCTTAATCTGCAGATGATTCAGCATCTAAAGTCATTTCTAGCTGATCGGAAATTTACAGATATGGTAGAGTTTGGTTCGGGTGCGGGTAATTTCACTTTATTTTTAGCGAGTTATGCCTCGACAATTAATGTAATTGAGAACGATAATCGCAATCTTATCCCTTTACGTCAGAATATTCATCAGTTTGGGTTGCAGAATAAAATTTATATTTTTGAAAGCGTTGGTTCGTTTTTTAAGAACAATAAGGCTTCCGCGGGATTGTATTTTGTAAACCCTGCGCGAAGCGGTGTAGGTGCATTGTTTGATCAGGCCGTTCCTGCGGAATCTATTATCTATGTGAGCTGCCATTTAGAGAGTTTCTTATCAGACGTGGCCAAGCTAGGTAGCCAAGGATTTAAATTGATCAACGTTACCTTGTTTGATCAATTTCCTCATGCTGATCATTTCGAAATACTAAGCTTTCTGGAACTGACCCCTTAGTGTGCGGCTGGTAATTGAATAAGTTATGTAATATCAGCGGTTTAAGAGGATTGTTAGAGCGCAGCTCTGGATTTGAAACAAAGCTCTCACGGTTAGCCACCATCATTCTTCGCCAATGACTTAAACCTACACTTCGATGAACCTCCACAAATAAACAGCAAGGCCTCAACATAGCGGTTCACGAGGGACAAGGACGCTGTGAGATATTCGCTAGATCTAAATGGGTACGAGATCCGGATAATTCATGGAATTGTTGAAGAGTCTTTACTTATTTGTTTGAGCGCCTTATGTCCCGAAATTTCATTGCATCAGCTGCACGATAAGGGGCCAGTTCCTAAATGTTAGATGTGATTTTAAGGCCTGAAATTTCGCCCGCTAAATCTTTTTTGAAGAGCCAAGACAGCAGTGGTAGTACTACAATTCCGCATAGATATATAATGAAGGTACGGTAAATCACGCGAAACGGATACGACAATAGATATCGTTCTTGAAAAATCCCTAATCTTACATCAAATACTTTTTCTCCAAAAGTGGCGCCGCCAAAGGTTCTTAAGACGACAAGGTAGCAGAATTGAATCCACAGGAAAATAACACCAAATAATTCGGCAAAGTAAAACTTATGGGGCAACACGTGAACTAAATCCGTTTTAAGTGAAAGTAGATATAAAAAACACACGAAAAAACTCATTGCTAAAATTAACAATGAGTCTACTAATGCGCTTAGGATCTGAAATTCGATAAGTTTGCGTCCCCGACGTTTGCGGGATCCGCTATTAAAACCTAACTCGTGATAGATCCGTTGATTAACGGATCTATCGGCCGGTGTGATTTTACTTTCTCTGTTAAGAGGTTCGCGGATAATATCCAAACTTATCTCGGAGGTACCTGGCTAGGATTGTACGTCGGATTTGTTTGGTTAGTCTCTGTTTCTGTTGTTCTTGGTGGCTCGGGATCAACTGGAGTTGGATCAACCGGATCAGTAGTTGGGCAACCCGTCGCTGGACATGGTGCTACCGGGTCTACATACGGAGGCTGCGTAGATGCTGATTTACGCTTGCTTGCGCACAGGCCTGTAATGTGAGTGTCAAATACTGCATTTGAAAAACAGATACCGCCTACAACGCCCAAGAATGTTTTAAACCAGTCACCCGCTGTTGACGAGCACTCGCTTACAAACGGATTCATACGTGTGAAATAGCTGCCGCAATCCGCAGCGTCTTTAACTGGACTGGATGGCATATCAGCTACTGGCTCTCCACCTTCGTATTCTGGTTTACTTCCATCTAGAGCCACGCACTGTTTGTTTGGAGCATCTAATTTACATTTTGGCTTATCTTTGCAAACGCATGATTTTTTGTCTGGAGCCTCTTCAACATGTTGCGGAGGTGTCCAGCCATCACATGGAGACGCGATCACTGTTTCCGGTGGTGTCGGTGTCTCTTCAGTAGTTAATAAGTTCTGAACTGCGATAGCGCGTTTAAGTAGCGCATCACATGCATCATCTTGGTAAGCGGGATCTTTCTTGTTGCTCTTACCGCTTGGAGGGTTCGGAGCTTTGTAGTTCCATTTTTTAGTTGATGTGTTCTCTTCACAGATTTTCTTAGCTGAATCAATATAAGTAGCAATTGGACCACTTAATTCACCCATAATTTTTTTAAATAAATCAGGATTTTTAGTGATAACCACGTTCGGGCAGCTTCCATCGGTTTTAGCTTTACATTTAGGGTCTGGACCAACGGACAATGTATCTGCGCCAGGAATTTTTTCGCGGGCCAGGATATTTTTGATGAAGTTCATTTTGTCTTCTGGAGAATTTAACGGTGATTTCGCTTCGCACGGACCTGATCCGTGAGTTGCGTAGTTAAAATTATCCGTTGTGCCCGTTTTAATATTTGTGTTGATACAATGCGCGCCGCCTTCAGAATTAAAACCATAAATTAACGGATTACATGCAATGTAGCCTTTTCCGTACTTAGGATTGTCCAAGCAATCTGTTTTTGAAACGGGATTTTCTTTATAGAACTGATCAGCACCCGCTTTTGTTCCGCCGTCCCAAGGGCAGATAGTTCCTTTCCACTGACGAGCGTAACCGGCAACGATACAGCTTGGACCTTTAGGTTCGCCTGGCCCCTGGAATGGATCCGGATTACCCATGCCATCTGTCAATCTTTTAGCTTTAGCCACTGCTTCTGCTTCTTGACGAGCTTTACCTTGAACATCAGTGGCGCCGGGAGGTTTAGGAGGCGTAGTGCCTACCGCCGCGCCCACAGCCCCGACAACTTCAGCGTTCGCGTGCGCTTCTTCCCCTAAGAAAGAGGCCTTAACAAACTCGCTGAATGTTTTGTCTGAATTAGAAACGACTTTAAATCGACCCGTTCCATGAACTTTGTATGCGGCTTCTAATAACTCTCTATAGCGTAAATAGAACTCTGCTCTTTGAGCGCGAGTGAGTTTTTGCCATTGTTCGTAGGTCGGAATCGTGGCTGCTTTGAAAACTCGTTTTTGAAAATCGTGATAAATTTTTCTGAAGGCTTCAACAGATTTTAATTTTCGATCGAATGCCTCAGCAGAAGCGGTATCTGCTGTTTTGAATACAGTCCCATTAATTTTCATTACTTCATCGCCGCTGAAAAGATATTCAACAACAACTTGCTCTTTACCGATTTGGGCCATTACTTTTAATGCGTCTTTACCTTTGTATTTAAATTCCTGTACTTGAATGTTTGGGAATTTTTCGTGAGAAAAGGCTTCGGCCAATTGCTTGAAAACTAATGGATTTACCTTTGTATTTTGCTTAGAAAGCCGTGTGAACATCTCTGAATACGACTTCGTTGCTGTAAGTTTTGTGTCTTTAATATGTGTTTTTACTTGATTAACTGGGGATTTGTTATCGGCGTATGCGTAGGGAGATACGGTAAATGATACCGTGAAAACACCGGCAAGTAACGATTTTAAAACGTATTTTGGCATAAAGACCTCATTTCATTTTATTTTTACATGAAATGTATCGGTTTAAAATGAGAAAACTTTAAGGTCGACGATAGATGTGTCTAGTAAAACATAAAACCTGGACTATAGTCGATTAAAGTGGGTGCCTTCATCGATCAAGTCGGCTAAGTCCTGGCACCATTGATCATCATCATTTAAGCACGCTGCGTAGTCAAAGACTTCACCGCCCGCCTCTGTAAATGCTTTGCGGTTTTCCAGCATGATTTCTTCTAGCGTTTCTAGACAATCAACAGTGAATGCGGGGCAAGCAATTAAAACTCGTTTTGAGTTTTTCTTTGCCAATTCAACCAGTGTCTCGTCGGTATAAGGTTTAATCCATTCCGATGGGCCTAGGCGTGATTGAAATGTGACTCGCACGGGAGTCGTAATCCCCAGTTCTTTAACTAACGCATGTGTGGTCGCATAACATTGGCTTCGATAGCAATTTTTTTTCATCCCTGTCTCGCAGCACTTGGCGTCTAGCTGGCAATGTGGATTTTTTAAAATCGCTGACTTTGGTAAACCATGGTAGGAAAAAACGATAGTATCGTAGTCACTCATTGCGTATTTTTGTATTTTCTTGGCAGTATTTTTGATAAATGCCGGATGATCATAAAACGGCTTTAAAGAGTATATTTCTGGGGTCTTTCCATTTTTAAAAAATTTCTTATGGTCTTTTTCAAAAAGTTTTTTAAATTTTTTTTCACTAGCTTCTGTTGTAGCTACGGAAAACTGGGGATACATGGGAATAAAATAAATTTTTTCCAAATCAGGATTTTGCTCGGCTAGTTTTTTCAAAGCGACAGAAATAGACGGATTTTGAAATACCATTCCCATTTCCACAGCGAGACTGCTTTTATAACTTTTGATTTTGTCTGCAATCGACTGAGTTAGAAAAACTAAGGGCGAGCCTTGTTTGGTCCAAATCTTTTGATATTTCGCCGCTGATTTGGGCGCGCGGAAAATAGATATTATCAAATAAACCAGAATAAATCTAAAAATGTAAGGTAACTCTATGACTCCAGGATCCATCAAAAATTCGCGCAGGTAGCGCTTTACAGAAGCCGTGTCAGGGGCATCTGGTGATCCGATATTATTTAAAATTACGCCTTTTTTCATTTTTTATTTCTCTCTAAATAGGTTTCTACGAGCTGAGAATTTCGCTCATGAATACCAGTTAAACCCAAAACCCCCAAATAGTTTCCCGTTAGCTGTGATGCAAATGCCGCGTTTGATTCTAAGAAATGTTCCAAACTGATATCGTAATTTGGGATCACGTTTGGCCATCGGTGAATAGAGACGTCTTTGATTTCCGCTTTATCGCCAATAAAAAGGCGCCTTCTATCAGACATTATTTTATCCAAAATCTGTTCATCGGATAACATCATAAGATCTGGCAAGACGGTATCGCCTAAAATCCAGCTCTCATTGTACTCGCCCCTATTTTCAAAAATTTTCGTGTTAGCTAAAACTCCTAACGAGAAAAACATTTCTTTATTTGGAAACAAAACTCCAAAACCATCAATTTGGTTCAGATTATTTCGGTAGGTAATAGTCACACGTGCTAAAGAAAGGGAGGCTAGGCCGTCTTTGATTAGTACACGGTCTTTTAAATTCGTGTTAGCGAAGTGCGAGATAGCGGAATGAAAATCAATAGCTAAAAAAGTATTATGTTGCAAATTTTCTGATATGTTTTTTCCATCTGAGCCGAGCTCGAATTGAACACCGTGTGTTTTGAGGTACTGCTCTAGCTTCTGAATGACCTCACCCATACCACCGCGCGCACTTACTAATCCACGCAATCGTTTGCGTCGTTTTTTAAAAAACATCGAGCCCAAAACCAATTTCGCGCTTAATTTTGCAGTCTCTTGAGCGAATATACCGTTTACCATAGGTTGGATTAAATAATCGCGTCCAGCGGCACCTAAAACTCGACTAGCCCAGGCGCTAAGGGTTTCTCCCTTTTGTGCTGATTTAGTTCCCGACACAATCGCCCAAATACTGCGAAATATAAGTACCAATGTTTCATCGAAAGTGAGCGGCCAACGACGGGCCCCATTTCGGTAGATATATTTTTTTCTCGATTCAGTGTTTGTAGTTAGAATAGGTAAGCCAATATCAGCAAACATTTCTTCTATTTTCTCAGAAGCTAGAAATCCGTTGGCCGCGCTTTCAATTAACATATTATTTCTGAATTCCGACCCAATCACGCCGCCCGTTCTGGGTCTTTTATCAACAACTGTAACAGGCAAACCTTTTTTCGTAAAAAAATAGGCTAAAGAAAGACCAGAAAAACCAGCACCAATAATTCTAATCATATTGACGACGAAAATATTCGAGTTTGTGGCTGCGATCGTTGAAGTCGAGAATCAAAAAACAAGGCCGCATTACGTAAAAATGGTTTGCCAAGCTCGGTTAATCGCAAAAACGAGCCGTCGAGTTCTATCAACTGATCGGAAATCATTTCTTTTAGGAAAACTTCTGCTTCAGACTTTTCGTTCGGTGATAATTCAATTTCAAATTGGGTCATAAACTTCAGAATTTTATTACGCTGAGCTTTGTCTTCCTCTGTTAAAACATGCCCCCTAAGAGTAGGGACCTCGTTTTTACCAATTTTTTGTTCGTATATATTCAGAACTTTTTCATTCTGATGAAATGAGTCTGGAGTCTCTGAAATAGAACTCACACCTAAACCCAATAATACATCCGTTTTCTGGTCGGTGTATCCCATAAAATTGCGATGTAATGTTTTCGCCTTAGTTTTTTCGTATAAAGCGTCAGTATTCAGTGCGAAGTGATCCATTCCGATCTCGACATAGCCATTTTGAGTTAAAATCGATCGTGCGATTTCATAGAGTTTACGTTTATCTTCACCCTTTGGAAGATCTTCATCTTTAAATAACTTTTGCGCCGGTTTAATCCAAGGAACAATTGCTAAACTATAAAGAGCGATACGATCGGGCTTGAGCGCTACTGTTAATTCAGCTGACTTTGCAATAGATTCAGGAGTTTGTTTCGCTAATCCGTATATTAGATCGAAGTTTACGGAGTCATAGCCCATTGTTCGAGCCCAATCAGTCACTTGTTTTGTTAATTCAAACGGCTGAATCCGATTTACTAAGCGTTGGACTTCGGGATCAAAATCTTGAACACCCAGGCTAATGCGATTAAATCCCCGTTTTCTTAGTTCTTGAAGCTGCTCTATTTTCGTTCGTCTAGGATCAACCTCGATAGCCCCTTCGAAATGGTCTTTCTGGCGAACAACACGTTTATCGATTTCATCGACTAAATAACCCAAAGTTTCTGCAGAAAAAAATGTCGGAGAACCGCCACCAAAATGAATTTGTTTAAGAGGTTTTGTTTTTAATTCAGGAACCCTTTGTAAATATAAGTCTAATTCCCTAATTACCAAATCTACGTAGGGCTTTTCCTTTGAGTGATCCTTTGTAATCGAGGTATTGCAGCCGCAGAAGGTACACAGCGTTTCACAGTATGGCAAATGAACATACAGCGCCCAACTAGATTGTTCTTTATCTAAAGCTAAACGTAGGTGTTTAATCCAGCCCTCAGGGCTAGGGGTTTCTGACCAAAACGGGACGGTCGGGTAACTCGTATATCTTGGGGCCGGAATGTCGTATTTACGATATAATTCTTTAAAACTAGCCACCATGGCTAAATTCCTTTCTGACGATTTCAATAAATTTATGGACATTTTTTTCTGGAGTTTGAGGTAAAACACCATGCCCTAAACCACACACCCAGCGCGAGCGATCTTCGGGGGCCATGTCTTTAAATGGCTGCATAAAAAACCGCAGGGTTTTTTCAAAATCGGCAGGATCTTGATGTAAGAGCGA
>DDTZ01000064.1:9042-11229 GCA_002344565.1 Bdellovibrionaceae bacterium UBA2351
ATTCTCGTAGCCATTTAAGTTTTTGAGCAGCGATGGCAGGTTCCAGCGATGGTCAAATCCTAAACCCGCCCACGGGGCCATGAAGAACTCCTTCGGAAAATAGCCGCCCATAGTACCTTTTGAATAATAACCTAATTTTTTAGGAAATAATTTAGATAATTCCATCAACTGAGGCATGATGAACTGAGAGTACAGCAATGGATCAATTTCGCCAGCCGCGGTATCAAACACCATAACGACTTCCGCGCCGCCCTCTAATTGCAACTCGATATTCTTTTTTAAAATGGGTATAAGTTGCGCGCAGAATTTTTGATATAAAGGTAAATATCTCTTTGAAAGCGTCAAGCTGCCTTTATGGGACCCTTCAACAGCGTACACAAACAGGGTCCATGGACCACCTACGAAACCGATCAATGATTTATTCATTGGCAATTTTTTACGAGTCAGTTCTAGGGCTCGTTTTTGGAATAGCAGCTGTGGCCAAGCGTCTTCAAATGCCGTCATCTTGTTAATAAAATCAGGAGTTAAATTAACATCTAACTTGGGACCATCATCTGTGTATTGTAGCCCAAACCCCATAGCTTGAAGAGGGAATAGTAAATCAGAAAACAAAATCGCAACGTCAAAGTCAAAATCTTGAATTGGCCCCATAGCGACTTCGGCGGCTAACTCAGGAAGCCGACATAAATCCATAAATGAATTCTTTTTACGAAGTCCTTGATAGTGGGTGTGATAACGACCGGCCTGGCGCATGAACCAGATAGGCGGAACAGCTTGTGGAACATTGTTAATTGCATTCGTAAAATTAATATTCATTCTTAATCCTATCTGTGGAAGTCCACTGGTAACCGATTCCTCGGACATTTCTAATTACATCGTCATTATTTAAATCTAAAAACTTTTTAATTCGAACTATCGCATTATCAATACTACGAATATTTGCATTCTTATCCTGCCCCCATACAAAATCCATTAACTCGTCACGAGTTACCGGCTGAGGCGATTTTTTTATCAAAAACTCGATAATTTTTAAATCTGATTGTGCGGGATATTCAATGGTTCCGTCACGCTTACGCACGGACATTTGATTAAAATCAACTTCGATACCATCGACATTCAATTTGTGTGGTTTAACTGAGTGATCTGTCAATACATGACGAATACGAATCATCAATTCTTTTAAATGAAATGGCTTGGGAATAAACTCTTCGGCACCCAATTCGTAACCTTGTAGGCGACTTTCAGCATCACTTTGCGCTGTCAAAAACAAGATATGACTTTTTGATTTATTAACGCTTTTAGCGACTTGAAATCCATCACCATCGGGAAGTCCAATGTCTAAAATCACTAAATCAAAATCATGCTCTCGGATTCGCTTAATGGCTTGCGCTTGGTTTGAAGCCCATGTTACCTCGAAGTCTGTTTCAAGCCTCTCTTTAAGAGTTTCCCCTAATGTTAAGTCATCTTCGACGATTAAGATTTTTTTCATAGATAGATCTTCACTCCGAAACCTTGAGCAGGACTAAAGAACTCCAAACGGCCATTTAACTTTTTTATAATCTCGGAACATAAGTATAAGCCAATACCAGAAGTTTGCTTCTCGTTGAATCTAAAATGAATGACCTCACTCACCGATAACTTGTTCCGCACACCGATGCCATCGTCGACCACGGTGATCAGTTTTTGTGATCCGGCGTCGTCGATTTGAATCTTAATACGACTTGATCCACCATGAATCAGAGAGTTTTGAATCAAGTTTCGAAACACAAAATACAAAGCTCTATAATCTGTCACTAGGCTTTGATCTCTGTTTAATTCAATTGTAACCTCTTGGAATTCGTTTTTAATTCCCGATATCAATTTAGAAATTAGAAAATTTTCTTTAAGCGTTTTGATACTCTCTAACTGAGACATCCAAAGTGAATTTTCAAGTTGTAGATCCAACTGATTAATACTTTTCACTAAGCGACCAATTTGCTTATTGTTTTTATATTTCTCATCCTCACCTAAAACTTCGCTTTGTAAACGCAAACGGGAAATTGACGTTTTTAGGTCATGTGAAAATCCGGCAAAGAAGTCACGGATCGATTTATTCTTAATTTCATCTCGTCTCATGAAGTAAAACATCATCAAGCCGCCCGCGACTTGCGCAATTAGAAAAAAGGAACCTTCCCAAAACAACATGCG
>DDTZ01000037.1 GCA_002344565.1 Bdellovibrionaceae bacterium UBA2351
ATCAACATCTGGGAGCAGGTCAGGCAGGGGCCGATAGAAGATAGCCTTCAGAAGTTAGAGATTTAGAAGAAGTGAAGAAAACTCCCGGTTCATTCCCTCGCCGGAGTTCATGCATTTGCATTAATTTACAATAGAACCCAATGAGAAGGCAAAAAACGTCACTCTGACTAATTCTCTACAGATGATTAAAATATATTTTTAATTTAAAATAGATCCCGTATGTTGATAAAATATTGTGAGTTATCACGAAAGAATATCTGCTTATGAAAAAATATTTTATTTGTTTATACATAGTCACTTTTTTTATTTCTTCTAGAGGATTATCTTCAACTGCAGAAAATCAATTTTACAATGTGGATTCGCTTTTGGAGAAATTAACTCCTGGAGATATTGGAACTCATTTTAAGCTAAATACTTCGGTACCACCTTTTCTCTATCATTGGATTTCGCTTAATTCTTTGGACAGACTTTTTTTAGAAAAGGTTAATACCGCTCAAATGCCACTTAAAAAGATAGGAACAATTGAGTATCAATCTTTAATAGTTAAGAGCGCTCCGGAGCTGATGGAGCAAAAAGGTTTGTTTGCATGGCATAACCCTGTTGCTTTTTATGGTGGATCCGGTGAGATTTATGGGGATGGAGAAGTTTTGCTAGAGTTAAAGATTAACCCCAAGTCACGTGTCGAGGTTATTTTGACGCAAGATGGCGAAATTCATCAGATTACTAAAGACGATCTCAAGAATTATGACCTTCTTTTACATATCCATGCGACTCCAGATGGTAATAAAGTAATACCAATATATCTAGAATGGATTATTATTAATCCTGTAGCTGTTACAAATGTGAATGCTGACCCTTCTTTGCATCAAAAGAAATTAAAAATTTATGAAGAAGCGCTAACTAAAATTCAAGAATTGCGTGAACCATTAGATCCCAAAAATGCTGATCGCTCAGATATTGAAAGAGTAGTAGGCATTCATCACAATACCTACCTTTCAGCAGGAATAAGCGTTCGAAAAATAAGAGAAAGAACTTCTCAAATATTAGAAAATGCTTCTAGAATTCCCTCATTTTTGAAAAAGAGTGGCTTGAGTTTTATTACGAAAGAAAAGTTACAATGTTCCGGATATTACTCAGCCAGAGGAATTCTGTAAATTTGTTCCATTTTGAAAATTACATTTATGTGGCGGTAAGCTAGTATTTCCTTGGCTTCGTCGCCAGGCCCATATGCTCAAGTATTTTTCGAATCACTTTAGGATCTTCGATGGCTGCGATGATTTGTACATCATCGAAAGTCCCGACATTTCCATAATAAAACAAGCAGTATAAATTAAATTCACGAACACATGGAGGTGTCGAATGGATCCATTAGTTAGGTTTGATGTGTTCTGTGGTTTTTTTAGCGAGCAAATAATTAGCCAGTATCCAACGGAAATCACCTTCAGATCCGAAATCATGAGTGGTGGTGTGAATTCATTATTATCGGGCGAAGCGGACTTTTCGATTTCGTTAAAAGTTGAAGATAATGAAAATATCGAAAGCACTCCGTTCGACAAAATAGAAATGATTCCGGTCATGGCAAAGTCCGTATCTAAAAAACTTCCCGATATGACCGCAAAATCATTGAAACAAATTCCACAAATTATAGTTCTTCAGCAAGGGGACAAAAGGAATTTAGCCAAAAAAGATAGTCGCGGCGTTTTGGCCGACTCACGCACGTGCTACGTCACAGACCATTCACTTAAGTATAAAATGATTACGCAAGGATTAGGGTGGGGACGTTTAGCTCGCCATGAAGTCAGCGCAGATTTAAAGAAAGAGGTGTTAATTGAAATCAAAGATTCCAACGTAAAGCCATTTATGCTCGACCTACATATCATGAGGCCTAAACATAAACCGATGGGACCCGTTGCCCGCGCGATCTGGGGGCAATTATCCGGACAGAAAGCGAAACCGATTAAGTTTCGCTAACGTCTTTGGCATTAATCCCGTACTTACGCATTTTTCTAAGAAGTGTGTTTTTTGGGATATTAGCGTTAGCAACCGTTTGATTAATTCGACCTTTATTTTGTCGTAAGGCTTTAATGATAAAGTCTTTTTCCATCTCTTCTTTGAAATTATCAAAGTCTAATGGTTTGAACGAATCTTCCGTATTTGAACCTGTTGGGAGAGTGCTTGCTAGGTTTAAACCGTGCGTAGTCGATGTTGGAAGTAACGACTTCATGCTTTCTGTGAGCGAAGCATTTGTAATTTTGTTGCCAGCTTCAATAATGAAGGCGCGTTCAACAAAATTTTCTAACTCACGGATATTACCTGGCCATTTGTATTTTTTTAGAAGTGCCAAAGTTCCCGGATCAATCGACTCAAAGCTGCGGTTTTGTTTTCGATTGAATTTCTTAATAAAGTAATCGACCAATTTGTCTAAATCATCTAGGCGTTCTCTTAGTGGCGGCATGAAAATAGGCATTACATTTAAGCGATAGAATAAATCTTCGCGGAACTTACCCTCTTGAATCATTTTTTCTAGGTTACGATTGGTTGCCGCAATAATTCGAACATTCGTTTTTACTTCACGGACAGATCCCACCGGAGTAAAGGCCTTGTCCTGAATCGCGCGTAGTAGTTTAACTTGCATATCTGTTTTTAGTTCGCCGATTTCATCCAAGAATAATGTTCCATTATTGGCTGCCTGAAACTTACCGATTTTTCGTTCCGTCGCGCCGGTAAAGGCACCTTTTTCATGTCCGAAAAATTCGCTCTCAATTAAATTTTCGGGAATGGCGCCACAGTTAACCGCCACGAATTGTCCCGATTTTTGAAGCGAGTTGTGGTGAATGGCTTTAGCCACTAATTCTTTTCCTGTTCCATTTTCACCACGAATCAAAACCGTAGTGTCGACTTTACTTAGCTTGTAAATTAGCTGGAAGACTTCACGCATTTGGTGAGAGTTACCTACAAATTCAGTATCAATGTCGTCGTCAAAAATAGGATTAGAGGCCGTAAGTTCAAGTACGAGTTCGCGTGCATTTAAACAACCATCGATGGCTTTAAATAGAGACTCTTTTTGAACGGGTTTCTGGAAATAGTCAAACGCACCTTCTTTAATTGCTTCTACAGCGTCAGAGTAATTTCCATGGGCAGTCATGATAACAACGAATGTCCTTGGATCGTGAGTTTTGATTGCTTTGAGTGCGGTGATGCCATCGACACGAGGCATTTTTACGTCCATTAGAACTAAATCAAAATGTTGTGCTTTAATTTTATCGATGGCGTCCTGGCCATCTACGGCTTCACTAAATTTAAAAGTAACTTCAGGGAATGATGTAGGAAGAATTTGTTTTAAAGATTCTCTTAGTTCTTGTTCATCATCTACGACTAGGGTTCTTAAAGTAGTATTCATGGAAAAAAACTACCATAAAGTTCTAACCAGAAGAAAGGATTAATTAGCTGTTGGGTAATTTTATTCGGACTGTGGTGCCTTTATTCAGAGTTGATTCCACATTTACCGAGCCAGCATGCAGCTCGATAAAATACTTAACCAAAAAGAAACCTAAACCGCTTCCTTTTATGTTTTCTGGTACCATTTCGGAACGAAAAAACTTCTGGCCGACTTTTTGTAATTCAACTTCAGAAATGCCGATCCCTTGATCGATGACCTCGGTAATGATGTGTTCATTCGTTTCGGAGGTTCTAACTATGATTAAAGTGTTATTGGCAGAATATTTAATAGCATTTTCTATGATATTAATAAGAGCTTCTTTGATCAGTATCGGATCGATCTCAATAAGAAAAAGTGGTGCCAATTCGGTTTCAATTTTGATGTTTTTATCTGATGCTAAGGGACGTAAAGCAATGATACTGGCTTCAATAAGCTGATTTAAATCGCTTGGCACGATATTCAGTTTTATATTTTGAGACTCGACGCGTGCAATATTTAAGATAGATCGGATATAGTGATCGAGCTCCTCAGAGTACTTTTGAATCGAGACTAAATCTTGAGCTATGGCGCCCTCGGCTGACGTCGCTAGATTGCGTGCCACTACGCTTTGGATTTTGGCTAGCGGATTTTTTAGGTCATGGGAAATTAAACTGATAAAGTTTGTCTTCATAAGTTCAAGTTGTGTGCGTGTTTCATTTTGTTGTTCTAATTGAAAATTCTTCTTTTCAATATTGCTGACTAAAACGGTGTATCCAATCAACCAACCTAAAAATACACATAGCGAAGTTGTAGCCATTGGAAACCAAAAATGATGGATATCAAAAAGGTAGATGTTCACGATCAATACGATGAATAGTGCCGCTATGGTTACGGTGATTGATAAGTTGCGCGGCAGAAATAGTGTCGAGAAATAAATTAAACAAATCAAAACAAAGATAACAAGTGACTGCGGCCAAAATGACCATGATTTAATCCACTGTGAGTGATATTTGTTTTCTATTAATTGGGCTACCAGAGCGCTACGACCGTATGATCCCATAGGGGTAATATACTCATAATCAGAATTCGTAAATCCACCAATTACGATAATCTTGTCTTTGAAAAATTCTAGAGGCCATTCGTTATTAATCAGTTGGTTATATGTCACTTTGAAAAAGCGCGATTCTGCACCTTGGAAATTAATGTAACGTGCGGGTTCCCCTCGAACGGGGGACAGAACTCGGCGAACGACACCATCTTTTTCAAATTGGATGTTAAGGACATCAAGGAGTCTTTTTTTCTCGAGCCCGAGTGGGTCCAAGTCGCTGGAATAGACCCAGGTCACTTTAGGATTGCTCAGTAACCCTACGTTCATTGAATCGGTGAGAGCCTGCTTAACTAGATCCAAAGTAATGACGATTGTTTTGGGTTGCTGTTTGAGTAGTTCCACTAAGAGGGAACTCCATAGATGAGGATTCCAATAGTAATTATCATTGATGTCAGACGAGGAGTTAAGCAGCATCAAGTCTTGAACTTCTGTGGTGTTAAAGTGTCGTAAGTCCGAGGGTGTAAGTTCGATTATGACGATGTCTTTTGCGGGACTACGGTCGCCGCGCATTTGAAAACGGAAGTCGAAGTCGTTTAAGTTATCAATTCTTAGGGAGACGAGGCAAATAAGCCATACAATAAGAACTCGCAGGATAGAACCCGACGAAACTAATTGAGTGGACACGAACGCAAAAGCTTTTTGCAATTGGAATTGACTAGGCATGTCTTGGCTACATATAATCCGTAATAACCTAAGAGTTCAATGATTTTATGATTATTCTAGATAGTTTGGACAAAATTTCAGATCGCAAAACTCCTATAGTGCTTACTATTGGTAATTTTGATGGGGTTCACTTAGGCCATCAGAAATTATTAAAAAGTCTAAAGACTAGTCAGGAACAAAAATCATTGGTTACAACCTTTGATCCACATCCCGTTGAGTATTTTGACGTAAATAAGACGTTCAGACGATTGTTTTCAACAGCCGATCAAAACAAACAGATGCAGCTGCTGGATATTGATTATCTTGTGCGGTTAAAATTTGATCAATCAATTGCGGCAATGTCGTATGAACTGTTTTTAACTCAGTTCACAAAAAATCTAAATATTCAAAGAATCGTTATTGGCCATGATCTGAAAATTGGCAAAGATCGTGGTGGAGATCGTTTTTCTATCAAAACTTGGTGTCAAAATGCGGGAATAAATTTCGAAGTTGTTGAACCGCTTTCGATAGAAAATCAGATAGTGTCATCAACGTACATTAAACAATTGGTTGAAGACAACCGTTTTGAAGTCGTGCCTAAGTTTTTAGGTCGCCCGTATTCGGTTAATGGAATTATTATCCATGGTGATAAACGCGGGCGGTTGATTGGATTTCCGACGGCGAATTTGACGCGTCATCGGTCTTTATACGTTCCTCATTTTGGGGTCTATCAGACACGCACGCATTGGAAAAATTCAACATTTGATTCAATCACCAATGTGGGAAAGACCCCGACATTTAAGACTGATGATTTAATAAAGATTGAAACTCATATTTTTGATTTTAGCCAAGAAATTTATGACGAAGAAATTACCGTTGAGTTTTTAAAGTTTATTCGCTCAGAAAGAAAATTTTCAGGAATAGACGAAATTAAGCATCAGATCGCCCTGGATATCGCGTCTTTAGACCGAAGGCCAAATACATGATTCGTTTGTATTTAAATCACGATTTCAATGCAAAAGGTCTGATTCCTGATTTAGAAAACATAAAGCACTACCTGCAGTCCTCATCAGTTGAGTATGAATTTATTGAATATGGTGATTTAATGTCATTGCAAAGAATGAATATGGATCACGCTCTGATTCGCTGTGATTTAGATTTTGGGACTCAGTATCTAGCTCAGATACCGATGGCGCCTGAAGCCGTTCGGTTCAATAAAACCTTTGATTCATTGACTCTTGAAAATGGACATTGGCTACCTCGTCTTAAATATTTTGATATTCTTCGTCGTAAGATTGTTACCCATTTCGGAAATATCGAGATGAAAGAAAGTGCCGGTATAATCTGTGACTCGTGTTCTTTGGACGGTCTGGTGTCGCTAATAGTAAGCCTAGGTTTCCGTTCTGTTTTGCTGTTTGTTCCTGATGATTATGAAGGGAATGTCGAGGAACTTGGGCGATATTTCATAGGAATCAAAATAAAAACGATTCCGTTTTCAACGCTAACCCAGACTCAAGAGTCCACTAGCTTAATGATCAATGCTGTAGATTTGGAAAGTAACCCAACGTTGATGAATGACTTGGCCTATTTTAATTTTATGTCCGCGAAGGGAATCATGATCGACTTGGTATCTAAAACTCCTGTTCATCCTTTGCTGTTTGAGGCTGAGAAGGCGGGTTTAAGGACTCTGAAGCGTCGGGATTTGGCTGCATTTTATGATTATGAATCATTGCGGGTGGTTCATAGCCCGATTGAAAACGTAAAAGATCAGTTTTTTGGAAACTATTTATAAATCGAGACTATCGACCAGTAACAAATTCGCCACGTTTATTTAAAATGATATTCTATGAGCGAAATTAAACCTTGGGATAAAAAGACGTGTGATATACTGTATCGCCAAGGCTTGATTAAACCAGAACAGTACGAACAAGCCCTTGAAACAAAAAAGACCACTCCAAATTTATTACTAACCCAAATTTTGATAAATTTAAATTTTGTACAAGAAGCCCAAGTGCAAAAGGGTTTAGAAGCCTTCTACAACATTCAGGGAATTAACCTTTCCCAATTTCAAATTGATCAGGCCGTAATTGATTTGTTGCCGCGAGACATTTGCTACAAACACAACGTTATCCCGGTTCAACGGATGTTAGATAACCAAAACAAAGTTTCGACCGTTGTTATCGCATTCTCTGATCCAAGCCAGATTCTAGTGCGCGAAGATTTGCGAATCATCACAAAAGCTAAAGTAATTCAGCCTATCGTGGCATCGCCAATCGCTATCCAAGGAGCTTTAGAGAAATACTATGGAATCAGTGTTGATAAGGCGCTTGAAGATATCGAAGGCGAAGACGCGGAATTTGACGTCCTTGATGATAAAAAAGTTGAGACCATCGATAATATCACGGACAAAGACTCTCCGGTTGTTAAATTCGTAAATGCGATTTTGAACGAAGCGATGAAAAAACGAGCCAGTGATATTCATTTTGAACCTTACGAAAAAATTTTCCGAGTTAGGTATCGCGTGGATGGTATTTTGATCGAAGCTAAAGCGCCACCCAGAGACTGGGCGCCATCGATTTCCGCGCGTATTAAAATTATGGCAAAACTTGATATTGCGGAAAAACGTCGACCGCAAGATGGACGTTTAAAGGTTCGGACTCGTGAAGCCGACATGGATTTTCGTGTCAGTACAATGCCGACGCTTTGGGGTGAAAAAGCGGTTTTGCGTCTTTTGGATAAATCTAACTTACAGCTTGATATGACCAAGCTCGGCTTCGAAGAAGAGGACTTACGACTTTTTAAATCGTGTATCAACTTACCGCAGGGATTAGTTTTGATCACGGGACCTACGGGTTCTGGTAAAACGACTACGATTTACTCTGCCTTGTCAGAGTTGAACAAAACCGACGTAAATATTTCTACTGCTGAAGACCCTGTAGAATTCAATTTAGAAGGAATTAATCAAGTTCAGATGAATCCTGATATCGATTTGAATTTTTCGGCGGCGTTAAAATCGTTCCTGCGGCAAGATCCTGATATCATAATGGTAGGGGAAATCCGGGATTTAGAAACGGCAGAGATTTCCTTTAAAGCCGCGTCGACAGGTCACTTGGTTGTGTCCACCCTTCACACGAACGATGCCCCTTCGACTGTTATTCGTTTAACAGAAATCGGTATCCCGCCGTATGTCATAACTTCGACTATTAACTTAATAGTAGCCCAACGTCTTGTCGGAAAGATATGCGAAAACTGTAAAACTCCCGTCGAAATGCCAGCTCAGAACCTTATAACGATAGGCGTGCCACCTAATGAGGTTTCAGAATACAAGCTATACAAAGGCAAGGGGTGTGGTACCTGTAATAATACGGGAATAAAAGGCCGATTAGCTATTTATGAATTGCTTCCAATGACCGAGAAGGTAAAAGACGCAATCTTAAAAGGCGCTAATCAGGCTCAAATACGTTTCTTAGCTCGCGAGCTCGGGCTACGTACTTTACGTCGAAGCGCACTTTTAAAGTTAAAGCGTGGAGTGACGACGTTTGAGGAAGTTTTAAATTCTTCAGTAAAGGATACGTAGAACGTGAAAGATTTTCTGATGCCCGAAGTAATGCGAGAAAATTTGGCTCGACGCCAGGGATTGCTATTGGTGAATGG
>DDTZ01000015.1:0-6504 GCA_002344565.1 Bdellovibrionaceae bacterium UBA2351
GCAACCCGCTGGCAGTTCATGGGGTGCTGGAACAGAACCTTCGATTGTTTTTAGGCGGGCAGAGCGTTGACCTAATTTTGGTCGCGATTCAATTAGTGCCGCTGTGTAAGGGTGTTTCGGAGATGTAAATAGCGTCTGTGTCGGTGCCTTTTCACACATCTGACCACCATACATAACTAAAACTTTATCAGATACCTCAGAAATGACACCCAAATCATGAGTGATAAATTGAACGCTCATATGGAATTGAGATTGTAACTTCTGAATCAGTTCTAAAATCTGAGCTTGAATAGTAACGTCCAGAGCCGTCGTTGGTTCATCCGCGATCAAAAATTTCGGATCACAAGATAGCGCCATCGCGATCATCGCACGCTGTCTCATCCCACCAGATAGTTGATGAGGATAATTCGTGTAACGAGATTCTGGAGACGGGATGCCTACTAATTTAAGCATCTCGATGCTGCGTTCGCGCGCTTCTTTTGGACTGCATTTTTTATGCTTGATGATTTGCTCATCGATTTGAAAGCCAATAGTTAAAACGGGATTCAGAGCGGTCATGGGTTCCTGAAAAATCATGGCCATATCGCCGCCACGGATTTCTTCCATTTGGGATTCTGGAGCCGCTAGTACGTCACGGCCACCTAACAGAAAACGACCACGAGTAATTTTGCCTGGACGTTCAATTAAGCGCATGAGTGAGAACGAAGTTACGGACTTACCACAACCACTCTCGCCGACGATGCCTAGGGTTTCGCCTTTGTTGATATCATAAGAAATATTATTTACCGCGCGGAATGGACCCGATTTTAAATAAAATGTGGTCTCAAGATTCTCAACACGCACTAAAGCTTGCGAGTTCAATGATGGTTCGAGTGCTGACAAATTCATTCCCCCCAATTTGATCAGTTCCGTCTAATCACTGATTTATGGATTATATCAATTGATTTTCAGGGGCAATCTTTAAGTAGCTCGATTTTAAAAATTATCTCATTAAACGCTGAACTGGTTCCATTTTGGCTACGATTTTTTCAAATGCCAACTCAAGCGCGCCACCTAAAACTCCAGAAATTTTTTCTGAAAGTGGTTGTTTCTTTTCGTATTTCACTTTCAGAACAGTGCGCTCTTTTGAGGCTTCTAAGATGTAGTCATCGCTTGTTTTTATCTGATCTATTAACTTCAATTCCAAACACTGCTCGCCGAACCAGTATTCACCTGTTCCGACCTTTTGTACATCTAATTGCGGGCGATAGCGGGATACGAATGTTTTGAAAAGTTGATGAGTTTGTTCAAGCTGACTTAGGAATTTTTCTTCACCCTTGGGTGTAATTTCTCCAAAAAGAGAAACAGTACGTTTATAGTCTCCGGCAGTATATTCTTTGTAGTCAACATCGAATTTCTTTAACAGACGATTGAAATTGGGAACTTGTGCGACCACGCCAATCGAGCCAACGATACCAAATGGTGCACATAGAATTTTGTTTGCTGTACAGGCCATCAAATACCCACCACTAGCGGCGACTTTGTCTACGGCTACAGTTAAGGGAATGTTTTTTTCGCGAACGCGAACGAGCTCACTCGCCGCTAAACCGTAATTGTTAACCACGCCCCCAGGCGATTCGACGCAAACTAAAACTTCGTCTTTGTCAGAGGCCGTTGTTAAGATGGCCGTGATTTCTTCGCGTAAGTTTTCTACCTGAGAGGCTTTGATGTCGCCCTTAAAATCAACAACGAACAGCCGTGATTTGCTAGAGTCCTTGTCTTTGGCGTTCTCTTTTTTAGCTTTTTTGAGTTTCTTTTTTTCTTCTTTTAATTGACTTTTTTCGAGCAGAATTGACTTAAATGAATCTTCGTAACTAGTCATTTTTTCGTTTAATTTCTCGATATCAAGGGCTGATTTTAATTGAGATTTAAGGGCCATAGCGGCGATCACCATGACGATTCCAGCAATGAACAGAAATAGGACCAATGTTTTAACAGTAAAGACGCCAATTTCAGACCAAAAATCCATATGAGACCTCGAGGTAGTTTTATTTTGGATCTCATGATTCCTAAAATCGTTTAAAAAGTCGAGAGGAAAATAATTTAGATCCGAAAATAAAAAAAAGTGTTATCATTATTAGTATGAACCTACCAGATTGCGTATTGATGCTTAGTCTTGTTTTAGCTCTACCGGCGTTAGCCCGTATTCAAGAGCATGAAATGGAGCAAGAGCGTCTGTCGGGTTACAAAGAGTACGTTGAAGAAAGTCAAATATACGAGCGCGAACGTTTGCGTAGTTATCGGGCCTATCTAGAGAGTGTTGAAAAAGACATTTTTGAGAAAAACAAAGCGCTTCGTGATTTTAAAAAAACCAAAAAAATAGAACAGCAGGAAAGCGACGAAGCGGATAACTATAAAGAGTATTTAGAGGCTCAAAAGAAAGAGCAGAAAACTATAGATATCGCGCTTCAGGAATACAGAAAAAATCAGCGTCGTAGTAAAACCATCGAATCCAAGCGAGACTTTACGGAAGAAGAAGAATTGGGTATTTTTGTTGAGCGCCCACGTTATGATTATAAAAAACGTGCAATGTACGGTGCTAAGCCAAAATACAAATCGGCTGCTAAGAGCGGATCGGGGGGGAGCTCTGGCTCATCCGTCCCTGATTTTGCCACAGATTCTGGCTACATTCCGCCCCCACCGCCACCAATGCCAGCGGAGCTTCCGAACGAGCCATTCTATGACGAGATTCCGCCGCCACCACCGCCACCATTACCATTTCCGGGTGATTACGGAGATGGAGGTATGGGGGACGGGTACATCCCACCGCCACCACCACCGCCGCCGATGTTTGATGGTGAATTCTAAGCGGGACAAGAACGGTGTTGGTTTGTTTTTTTGGATAAATGAAAAATTAGAGTGGGATTGGCAAGCGACTTGGGTGGTTTAGCTGTTAAGCCGCTGAGGATTTAGAGTCTTTAAACATATTGCTAAACGTCTCGCACATCTCTTTACCTTTGGCTTCCATCTGTTTCAGAGTCGACCAATTGTATGTATTGGATTCGCCTAACCCCATCCACATTCCCACTAGTTTGTTGCGTACAATTAGGGGAACCATCGTGATATTGCCAGGTACTTGTCCTTGATTCCAGAACTCAAAAAACTTCTCGTTGCTTTCGTTTAGGACGATGTAGCCGTGGTAGCTCTTTAACGTGCTCGCCACTGTTTTGAATATACTCGGCTCATTCAAATCCAATTTTTCAAGATCTTTAGAGCGAGGAGTGATCGTGTCGGTCCATGAAACAGGTACGGCATGTAGCTCGCTTGGGTCCACTGCTATAAGAATGGATTTGGCAAATAAATTCGCCGCCTTAGAGAAGAAACCTTGGGTAACTGTTTCAAAGTTTGTTGGGTTGTCTTTTTTGATTGCGATGAAATAAGGAAGCCCTTTGTTGATCTCGCTTTGGATGGATGTCGGCAGGTTAGTGTTGCTAACGCTTGTCATGTTTCCAACGCTCGTCATATTTGTATTTGTAAACCCAGTATTGTTGTCTTTAATGATTTTTTTGCCCGGCGAGCTGACTTCGACGTTTGTAAATTTAAGCGAAATTTCTTCTTTCTGTGGCGTTGATAAAATATCCAAATTATCGAATGAAATTTCAGATGGTGTTGTCGCCGTTGGTTTGGGTGCTATCGTCTCTGGAGTATGGGTTGATAACGCCTCTATAGAGAAATTTAAACCTTCTGGCTGTTCTTCAGGTATATTTAGAGATACCGCGTGTGCTTCCGTAGCATCAGATTCTTCCAATTCAAAAATTTCAGGTTTCTTTGAGACTGGTTTTTGAGGCGCGGTCGCCTGAGTCTTTGCAGGCTCTCCAATCATTTCCTTGATTTTTTTAGAGGCAGATTCGCTTCCTTTTTCAGAATTAACATAAAATTGGTACGTGCGCTGGATATGTTTAAAATCCGCTAACAAAAAAATAGGGTAGAATGACGCTGGAAAACGAGCGGGAATTTCTAAGCATGCGACAAGAACATGCCCATCCCATAAGCCAATAGGTACGATTTCTTCGTTCCATTGAAATTCAGATTTCCATGTTTTCCAATCTTCGACTGACGGTAAGTGTGTATTAAAGTAATCATCATTGATCACAGGCAGATGGTAAGCGGTTTGCGCCCATTTTAAGTATTGATCCATAGGAATAATCTTCTGACTAAGAGCAAACCCCAGTGGACTCAATGGCGATTGAGCGGATTTGTATTTGTTCTCGAAGTCGGCGAGATAATTTTGGAACTGCTGAGACCATTTTAAATTCATTGCCATCAAAGTAGTGATCGGAACGAATTGAAAAATCTTTATGAAATAAGCGGTCGTATCGATAAGTTTCCTCTTTGAGGTCCTGTAAAAAAGTAATACAGAATGATCACTTCTCATTAGCCTCGATTTATGGTATCGAGACCGCTATGATTAATACCTTTGACGGGGTCTATTTAGATCACAATGCAACGACTCCGGTCGACCCATCGCTGTTCGAACACGTCCCTAGCTGGATGTCGCAATTTGGGAATCCAAGCTCGATTCACCAGGCGTCGCGTGGGCCTCGCACTCTCATTCGTGAGGCTAGGGCGCATTTGGCGGCTTCTTTGAATGTGTCTCCGTTGGAACTCGTGTTTAACTCAGGTGCAAGCGAAGGTAATAACACTATCATCAAAGCCATTTGGGATCGTCGCGGTAAAGAGCGTCCTGAATTCTTGTGCTCAGCGGTTGAACACCCAAGCGCAATGAAAGCGATGCAGGCTATTCAAAAGAAAGGTGCGACTGTGCACTGGATACCGGTAAATAAAAACGGTGAACTTGATTTGAAATTTGTAGAGCAGCATCTGAGTGCTAAGACAGCATTGATTTCAGTTATGTCAGCCAACAATGAAACCGGAACGTTGTTTCCGGTAGCAAATCTTGTTGAGATGGCTAAAAACGTCGGAGCGCTTGTTCATAGCGACTGTGTGCAAATGTTTGGCAAACACCAGCTGGATTTAAAAAAACTGGGAGTCGACTACGCGACGTTTTCAGGGCATAAGTTTTATTCGCTCAAAGGCGCCGGTTTTATGTATGCTAAGAAAACGGCCCCACTTGAAAATTTAATCGATGGGGGAGCACAGGAACGTTTCCGTCGCGGTGGCACTGAAAACACGCTAGGTATAGCGGCGATGGGTCACATGGCTCAAAAAATGGCGGCAATGAATTTGAACGCTAAGCTGGTAGAACTTGGTCAGATGCGTGATCAGATGGAAGCCCGTTTGGTGGCAGAGATTCCTGAGTTACATATCACGGCCCAGGGGGCGCCGCGCTTAACAAACACAAGTCATATGTTGATTGCAGGCATCGACGCCGAGACTTTGCTTATCAATTTGGATTTGGATGGTTTTTTTGTTTCTACCGGGGCAGCGTGTAGTTCTGGAAATCCAGAACCGAGTCCGGTATTGCTAGCGATGGGTTTTACTCGAAGTGAGGCGCAGACCAGTTTGCGTGTATCGCTAGGTTGGAGTACGAAAGCAGCTGATTTGGAAAAATTTGTTCAGCGACTAAAAGAAATAGTATCGCGATTGAGACAAATGAAAAAGGATTTAGACAATGTCACAGTCTAATATGCGGGCAAAAAAAAGAGTACTAGTTGCAATGAGCGGCGGGGTGGATAGCTCTGTGGCTGCAGCTTTGCTGGTGGATCAAGGTTATGAAGTTATCGGGGCTACGATGCAAGTCTGGGATTATTCTCAATGCGATATCGAAGAGGGTAATGGCACCTGCTGTTCAAGTCTAGATGTTGACGATGCACGTTCAGTAGCGGATAAAATTAAAATTCCATTCTACGTGATTAACTGCGAATCTAAATTTAAAGAAAGCGTAATTGATCCGTTTGTCGCGGATTATATGAAAGGGCAAACGCCACTTCCATGCGTGAACTGCAATACGTATTTAAAATTTGATCACTTGATTCACAAAATGCGTGAACTGGATTGCGATTACCTAGCAACGGGTCACTATGCACAAATCCAAACCGAAAACGGCAAAAGTTTTATTGCCACTTCCGTTGATGATTGGAAAGATCAAACGTATTTCTTGTTCACTACGAATTCAGAAATCATTCCAAAATTATTATTCCCAATCGGTCATTTACAAAAACCAGATGTTCGTAAAATCGCTGAAGAAAAGGGTTTGATTGTGGCGAAGAAAAAAGACTCTCAAGGCATTTGCTTTGTGGGTAATCAAGGCTACGGTAACTTTATCGAATCTCAGGTTGGGAAAAAAGCATTGGATGAAATGCGCGGTTTATTTCGTCGTTATCCAAATGGTGAAGTGATGGGGGAACATAAAGGGATTCATCACTACACGTACGGACAAAGCAAAGGTTTTGGTTTAGATCATCACGAGAAAATGTTTGTAATTAAAGTCGATGCTGACACAAAAACAGTTTGGCTAGGTGATGAATCATATCTGTTTGGTCATGATCTGACTTTACGTGATAT
>DDTZ01000015.1:6771-13713 GCA_002344565.1 Bdellovibrionaceae bacterium UBA2351
AAGTTAATGGATCAGTTAGACGAAGAACAAATCTATAACGTAAAGATTCGCTATCAGCACAAAGGTGCCCCAGCGAAAATTAAAAAAGATGGCAATGGTTTTAAAGTTTCGTTCGTTGACAAGCAACGAGCGATTACGCCGGGACAAGCGGCCGTGATCTACAAAGATAAGAAATTGATAGGTGGGGGATGGATAGTCGTTTAAATCTCCAGTATCATACCTTTGGTTGTAAGGTGAATACTTACGACACAGGTTTGATACAAAAAAATTTAAAAAACCACGCTAACCTTTTATCCGCGTCTCCTTTGATGGTGACAGAGACAGTTAAGCCGGCGGTTCATATTCTAAACACATGTGCCGTTACCAAAGAGGCGACTCAGCAAGCCGTGCGGTTGATTCGTAAATTGAAAGCGAAAGAGCCTTTCTCGACGATTGTGGTAACGGGGTGTGCGGCTCAGGTCGACACGGAATCCTTTATGGATTTGCCGTCGGTGGACTTGGTGGTTGCGAACTCTCATAAACATGAACTTCCATTTATTTTAGATGATTTTTTCCGTAAACGAAATACGGCGAAAACATTTAAGAGCAATATCTTTAAAAAAGAAGATCTAGGCGTGGGCGGCGGCGAAGAAGATTCACACACACGTTCATTCTTAAAAATTCAGGATGGGTGCAATAGTTTCTGTTCGTTTTGTATTATTCCCTACGCACGTGGGACGTCGCGATCGTTGAAAGTTAAAACACTTATCGATCGAGTCCTGGAACTTGATTCGCAAAATGTTCAGGAGGTTGTGTTGGCTGGTGTTCATATAGGTGACTATTATGATACAGACCAAAAGCTAGGCTTGGAAGGTTTGATTGAAACTATTCTGGCAAAAACGAAAATTCAGCGTATTCGCTTAGGTAGTTTAGAGCCAATTGAAGTTTCGGATCGCCTGCTGGATGTATTTCAAGACTCCCGAGTGTGTTCGCATTTTCATATGAGCATTCAAAGTGCACAGTCAGAAGTTTTGAAAGAAATGAAACGCAAGTACACTCGTCAAGATGTGGAATCGGCTTTACATAAAATCGCAGATAAAGTTCCTAACTCGTATGTGGGGATGGATGTGATTACGGGCTTTCCGACGGAGTCAGAAAATGATTTCAAGGAAACAATGCAATCCTTGGCGTCCACACCATGGACACGTATTCATGTGTTCCCGTATTCCGAGCGTAAAGGCACGAAAGCCGCTGTCATGGAAACATCGGTTCCGTACAGTGTTCGCAAACAGCGTGCGGATGAAATGCGTACATTAAGCAATCAGCGTTTGCAGCAGCAGGCGGAAAAACAAAAAGGCTTAATGAAGAAAGCATTGGTTCTTAAAAAAGGTCAAACATTGAGCCGTGATTACTGGAACATAAAACTTCCAAATGTGGATCCAGTTATGCTGGCGGGTTGGACTGGGCACGAAATTGATGTTCGCATTGTGGGCACAGAAGGTGTTCCGAATCAGAATGATTTTCACTTGATTGGAGAGCTCAATGGTTGATTCAACTTGGGCCGCGCTCGAGCGACATTTAGCCTATACATTTAAAGATCATAAAAACCTTCAAAAGGCGCTGACTCATAAGAGTTTCGTATCGGCCGATAAGGGTTTTAATAACGAAAAACTAGAATTTTTAGGTGATGCGGTTGTCGATTTAGTTTTCTCGGAATGGCTGCATGCTCAGTTTGTAAATGAAGATGAAGGGACTCTTTCTAAAAAGCGTGCATCGCTTGTGAATGAGACGGTTCTTTCGAATGTCGCTTTAGAATTAAAACTAGATCAGTTACTAATTATGGGTAAGGGTGAAATTAAATCCGATGGTGCTCGTAATCCGCGCATTTTAGCATCGGTATTTGAAGCGATCGTGGGAGCTATCTTTCTGGAGGCCGGTTACGAGGTTGCTCGAAATGTATGTCGCAACCTTTTCGCAAAACGAGTTGAAACATTGAATTCAGAAATTCCATTTGAAAAAGATTTTAAAACACGCATTCAAGAAATTTATCAAAAGCAATACAAACGCGTTCCTAAATACCAACTAATAGAAGAAGTGGGGCCGCCCCATGATCGTATATTTGTGGTTGAACTGGTATTTGATGAGTCGGTGATTAGTAAAGCAAAAGGTAGATCTAAAAAAGAAGCAGAACAACGTGCCGCTGAAGAGGCACTGAAGGTGTTAAATGAAAAACGGGTATAAAGCAGGATTTGTTGGTCTTATTGGCGAACCAAACGCTGGTAAATCAACATTAATGAACTATTTGATCGATGAAAAAGTATCGATCGTGTCGCCAAAGCCGCAAACGACACGTCGTCGCGTACACGGCATTCATAGCCATGAGGAAGGGCAAATTGTATTTGTAGACTCTCCGGGGCTTGTGTATGCAAAAGAAGGATTAAATGCCTTTTTGGAAAAAGAAGCCGCTGAGGTAATTAAAGAAAGTGACGCCCTTGTTGCCGTCTTGAGCGTAGATTCTTTGAAAAAAGAGTCGATTGAAGAAGTCATCAATGTCGTGGCTAAAAGTAAAAAACCGTGGATGGCGATCATTACTAAAACGGATATCGCGGATAAAGCTCATCGAGTGGTGACGATTCGCAAGTTATTAGAACCACATAATGTAGAAATCGTTGCTGTCAGTTTGAAGCAGGATGAATACGTACAGGAAAAGCCGTTGTTGCTTGAAAAAATTCGAGCACTATTGCCAGAGTCAGAAAAGCCTTTGTACGAAGAAGATATTTATACTCAAGAAAGCGTGCGCGATTTAGCGTGCGAGATCGTTCGTGAAAAATGCTTTGAGTTCTGTCATCAGGAAATTCCATACAACTTGGCGGTAAGAACGATAAAATATGACGAAGAGTCAAAAAAGGTACCTCACTTATCATTAGAAATCATTGTGGCGCGAGAAGGTCACAAAGGTATCGTGATTGGTAAAGGCGCCGAAAATTTGAAAAAGATCGGTAGTGAGGCTCGTAAGGACATCGAAAAAATGTTGGGCGAGAAAATTTTCTTAGATATCAAAGTTTCGTGCCGTGAAAATTGGTTTAAAAATGACCGCATAATGAAAGAGTTGGGATATTCACATGAAAAAACTAGAACTAAAAACTAATGATGTCCCTAAGGTCGCCATTGTCGGCCGTCCAAACGTAGGTAAATCAACACTGTTTAATATCATTACGGGTACGCGTAAGTCGGTTGTGAAAAATCAGCCAGGTGTTACTCGGGATATTATGATCGAGCCAGTTGAAATCTGGGGTAAGACATTCGATTTGATCGATACGGGTGGGGTAACGGAAGCGGCGGACTTGTTTTCTAAAATGATTAAAGAACAAGTGATTTCGTTTTTGGAATCAGTAGATTTAATCATCATGGTAGCTGATGGACGTGCTGGTTTGATTCCCGAAGATCGTGATATTGTTACGATCGTCAAGAAGACGGGTAAGCCATTTTTGTTATTGGTTAATAAGGTCGATAAAGTCCAAGATGAAGAAACGGCCAAGGCTGACTTCTATGAGTTTTCGGATGAGCCCATTACAGCGGCCTTTGAACAGCGTAAAGGTATCGCTGAAACGTTAGAGTGGATCACAAATTTAATTCCCGAAAAACTAATTGAAAAAGAGCGTGGCATCACATTCTCTATCGTTGGTAAACCAAATGTGGGTAAAAGCTCGCTTTGCAATTCAATTCTAGGTATCTCGCGAATGATGGTGAGTCCAATCGCAGGTACTACGGTTGATGCCGTAGATTCCCAGTTTGAATACGACAACAAGATATTCACTTTAATCGATACGGCGGGTTTGCGTCGTAAAGCTAAGGTTGAGGAAGATATCGAAATCATTGCAAACTTCAAAACGCGTGAGGCGATCCGTAAGTCTCAGATGGTGCTACTGGTTATCGATTGCGTAGAGGGTCCCACTGAACAAGATGCCAAGATTCTAGAGTTGATCCTAGAAGATCATCGCGGTGTTATTGTAGTGGCAAACAAGTCCGACTTGGCTAAAAAAGAAAACCCGCATTATCGGGAGAAATTTCGCGAGCAAATTGAACGTCATTTTCATTTTTTCACCGATATTAATATCGTATTTACCTCAGCACACGAAGGCAAAGGCCTTGGCGAGTTAATGAACGAGATCCAAACCACGGTCGAGAAAATGAATTTCCGTACAACAACTAGTGAATTAAATGACTGGTTTTTTAATGCTATTCGCCGAGCACCGGCTCCGCGTGCGGGTACGGTGAATGTTAAGTTCTATTACTTAACTCAAACCTACCAAAAACCGCCGGCATTTATCGCCTTTGCGAACTACCCAGATGCGGTGACGCCGTCGTATCGTCGTTTCTTGGTAAATCAGATGAAAGAACATTTTAAACTATACGGCGTGCCTATACGTATCTTCTGTATGCGTTCGCGTAATCAGGGCGAGTAGAGATGGCGATACGTTCTCATAGACAATTATTATTTTTAATGATTTCTTTGGGGACATCGTTCAGTTTAGGAAATCTGTGGCGTTTCCCATTTGTCGTTAGTGAAAATGGCGGCGGATCCTTTGTTTTTCTATACATCATCTTAGGGTTTCTGGTTGGACTTCCTGTTTTAATTCTGGAAATGTTTTTGTCGTCTGAGGTTCAGCAGGGGCGACGGCAGTTGTTCTTTCGTTGCGTGCCGCTGGTCCTCTCGTTTTTTGTGTTAACGTACTATAGTGTGATCAGTGGTTGGGTTTTGTTTTTTTTGACTGACTTTTTGATGCTGATATTGATGCCGGATCGTTCCGCTCAAGGTTTGTTTGTTTTGTTTCATCAGCCTTGGCTTCAGTGGATGCTGGCTAGTGTGCATATTATTGCATTTGTGTTTATTTGGATGACTCAAAAGGAGTCTTTGCTTTGGCGGTTTCGCGCGGTGTTACTGCCCTTAATATTTGTCACGTTAGGGCTGCTGCTATACCGATCGTTACAGCTAACTAGTATTGGCGACTCTCTTCGCTATCTGTTTTATCCAGATTTTGAAGAGTGGAGTCGTAATAGTGTTGGGCATGCCATTGGACACGTATTTTTTACGTTGAGCGTGGGTTTCGGCGTGTTTCTTACCGTAAAAGAAATTTACACATCCAGTGATCATACGCCGTCCATCGGTTTGCGTTTGACGATTATGGATATCTTGTTTTCGCTAGTTTCGCTAATTGTGATTTTTCCAATTGTTTTTCTTCAACGAGATAAGGCGCATTCGAATCCATTTTTATTATTTGATTTTTTGCCACCTTCATTTTTGACCTATAAGTACGGGGCGTTCTTTGGTTTTCTTTTTTTCTTTTTTCTATACTTATCGGCATTAAATAGCTCGCTCATTTTATTTCGTGCTTTAATCGGTTTGATGAAGTCCATGTTAGAGGGCACCCTTGATGGATCGAAAACTGATGTAAGATTAAATCAACTCGGAGTAAGAACAGGGATAGCGTTGTTTGTTTTCAGCTCGTTTCCATCGATGGGGGTTCCGTTTAATTTCTTGGCCCAAGCTAATAACATGCGTATTAATAATTTTAATCTGATTGAACGTATGGATCATTTCCTTATTCATTGGTTGTTGCCGTTGGGTGTGCTGTGTATGCTTTTGATGTCCCGTGCACATATTCGCTCCTCAGGATTTCTTGAGTTTATCTTAAGGAATGGGTCGACCACGGCAGGCTGGTTTTATAAGCCTTTAAAAGTGTTTCTGCTTTATTTCATACCGATATTGATTTTATTAGATATGATATCTAGAATTTTATAGAGGCCGTATCTATACGTCGTAACAATAATATTTAAGTTTATAGATAAGGCCGTCGATAGGATAGCATGGCAAATTCGGTATTGATTGTTGATGATGAAGATGAAATTCGCGAACTGATTGGGTTGCAATTGGAAGATGCGGAACGCAATTTCTACTTTGCCGCGAATGGTTTGGAAGCAATCGATATATTAAAAAAAGAAAAAATCGATTTGGTTATTTCAGATATTGCCATGCCTAAAATGAACGGATTTGAGCTGCTTAGAAAAATTAAGCTACTAGGTTTGAATACTCCGGTCATTATTTTAACTGGCCATGCTGATAGCATGGTGGCTAATCAACTTAGAACGTATAGTGTTCGTTCGTTTATCAATAAGCCATGGAATCGTACGGAGTTGGAAAACGCGGTTTCGGCGGTTCTTAAAAAATAGTATTGCACTTTTAAATATTCAGTAACAACATCTCTACTTCAAAAGGGGGGATGCGTGTTTCAAAAAATCAAAACCATTTTGCTGGTGTTGGTCAGTTCTGGTTTATCATTTGCAGGGAGTGTTAATTTTGATTTCCGCTTTGAATCCGATTCCGCTAGCTACAATAGTGCCGCTAAAACAGCGGGTGCAAAAGAATCGTCACAGTTTTTGATGCGCACGGGGCGCGTAGATTTTAAAGGGACGCTAAATAAGGACGTTAGCTACCGTTTACGTTGGGGGATCGATCATGATAGCGATACGACTCAACACAAGACTGACAATTTTTCGACTCAAGTCGATTATGCTTATATTCAGCATCAAATATCCGAACGTTTGGCTTTCACTGCCGGTAAGTTTGCGTCGGAGGTAGGTTCAATCGAGGGCAATATGTCCTCGCCTGATATTTATATGCCCTCGCAGTCGTACAAAGCTATTTCGTCGAACGATTTTTTATACGTTAGTGGGGGAAAGTTAACCTACTCGCAAATGGAACAGGAAGCCTCAGTCTTCCTGGCGAATCAATCGGAATCGCAATCCACCGAACAAACTAAAATGGCCTATGGGATTGTTTATAAAGGGTCCTTCCTAGAAAAAACTTTAACGACAGTGGCCGGTTATTTAAGTGATGAAAAGCAAGGAACAACATCGGATGTGAAGATGACAACGGCCATTTCGTCACTGGGTGTGAAATGG
>DDTZ01000015.1:14042-18372 GCA_002344565.1 Bdellovibrionaceae bacterium UBA2351
ACTACAACCACTATATTGTTGGATGCTGGGTATGATTTTGATGGCGTGATTCCTAAATTCAAATATGAACTAACCACAAAGAAGTCAGGTTCGACTAAAGATCAATACGATGGTGTCGTGGTGGGTGTTGAATTTAAGCCGTATCCTGAGGACATCTTTCGTTATCATGTTATGGTGACTCAAATGAACGTTAAGCCAGATGTAGGGAATTCGCGTTTTGAACAGCATTTTCTGCTGGGAACTCGAATATACGGTGATTTCCTAAAGTAAACTCGGAAAACGTGTAAAAAAATTCTGTCCATTTTTTTGACAGCGTATAAAAAGGCGAAACCTGGTACTTGTATACGCTACGGCAGGATTGATTATGAAGAAAGTAATACTATTTTTAGCGGGCACGGTTTTTTTAATTAGCTGCAGTCAGTACAGCGAACCTCAAGGTTTAAGCAACGCAAAAGGGGTGAATCAAAAGACCGCTTCAGAGGCCGCCTTGGAAGCTACATTCGCATCTATTAAGACCAACATCATTGATGCAAAGTGTATTAGTTGCCACAAGGCTGATAGTAAATCCAATGCGAAAGATATTCCATTTGAAACAGAGGCTCAAGTCGTCAATGGCTCTACAGATCTAGGTGCTTTAGTAGTGCCCGGCCGTCCGGCTGAAAGTATGTTGTATCGCTCTATCGTAAGTGACGAAAAAATTCGTGGTCGCGCAAAAGCAATGCCTCCTAAGGACTCTCGACATGCTCCCGTAACAGCGTCTGAACAGCATGTTATCGCTGCTTGGATCGCAGGCGTCGCCGTAAAGGTTGAAGAGCCATCGCAACAGATCGCTCCAGTCGTGACTCCGCCCGAAGCAAAAGAGCAACCTCCGCAAATAGAACAACCGGTAATAGAGTCCCCTAAGGAAACAGTTCCATCCGTGCCAAGCACGCCTCAAGAGCCAGCTCCGGCGGCTCAGAATCCCCTTCCAGATGTTGTGGATTTTGCTTTGCTTAAAACTGAAGTTCTAGAGAAGAAGTGTATGACGTGCCATAAAGAGGGCGGTAAATCGGAAGAGCTTGCATTTAGTACACGTGAAGAGTTGCTTGCCGTTTCGAACTCATTTGGACAATCTTTTGTGGTTGTTGGCAAGCCAGAAGAAAGCATTTTTTATTTATCTGTTTTAAAAGATGAAAATTTAAGAAAAGATATTCGTTTAATGCCACCTAAAAAAGACGTGGTTGCTGGAAAAGCGCCTGATGTTGTCGATCGTGATGTGGCGTTAATTCGAAAATGGATTTTGGATGGAGCTAAATAGTATTAATCTCGGAAAATAAAAAACACGGCACCTAGTAAACAAATAGACGCCCATAGGTAGTTCAATTTTAATGGCTGATTCATATAGAAATAGCCAAATCCTAAAAACACGACAAGTGTGACAACTTCCTGTATGATTTTTAGCTGCGGCAAAGTGAAGCTTTGTATGCCCAGGCGGTTAGCTGGTACTTGCAAACAATATTCAAAAAAAGCAATCCCCCACGAAGCTAAAATGACAATCCATAAAGGACTGTTTTGATTACTCTTAAGGTGTCCGTACCATGCGAATGTCATAAAAACATTAGAAGCAACAAGTAAGCTGATACTATAAATGGGGTTCATGTCATAAATGCTAGCGGGTGCGCTAGCTAAGGTCAAGATTTAGGGATTGATCGCGCTGGAGTCGCCACCATACGTGGCATCACCCCAAGTGACAAGTTCACCGTTATCCAAAACGGCAGCAAACGCCCACGTGTTGAAGTGAACGGCCACAACGTCATGAGTGGCGCCATCAAGCTTAGACGCCACTGAACTGGTATCACCGCCATTGCTTGCGTTACCCCAAACGACTAATGAGCCGTCATCTCTAATGGCCGCAAAGGCATAGTGGTTACCGGTAACAGATGTTATCGGAATAGAACCATCAATTGCTGACGCCGACAGAGAGCCTAGAGTTCCGCCAAGACCCGACATACCCCAAACAATGGCTGAACCATTATCACGGATAGCAGCGAAAGCCGCTGATGTTCGCGCGATGTTAATAACTTTGTGCGGACTTCCTGTTAATTGGCTGACAGCGGACGATACGTCACCTCCGGATGAGGTCAAACCCCAAGCTACGACTGAGCCATCTTCCCTGAGTGCCGCAAATGCGGCGTTATTTGAGAACAACTTTGCGACTTTGATCGTTCCATCGATGCTGCTTGACGCCGATGAGGAGTCTCCGCCCCAGGTTGAATTACCCCAAGTGATGACAGAACCATCGTCACGTAAGGCGGCTACGGATGACGAGTTTGTTACAACGTTTGTCACTGGAATTGTGCCGTCGATTTCGCTTGCAACCGCAGTCGGTAGAATTCCGGGCGAGTGGTAGCCCCAAGTTATTAGTGATCCATCGGAACGTTTTGCAATAAAGCTCGCTGATGTCGAGTAGAGTGCAGTTACAGGAATAGTGCCGTCTATGTCCGAAGACACTGACGAAGCATCGCCGCCGTTATAACCCCAAGCGATCACTGAGCCATCCGAGCGGAGTGCTGCAAAAGCTGTTGAGGTTGCCTGAATAGAGGTCACAGGGTTAGAGCCATCTAGATCGCCGAGGACCCCAAGTGAGGCGCTGCCTCCATAAGTAGTGGCTCCCCACATGACGACACTGCCATCAGATCTCAGTGCTGCAAATGAATAAAAGGTTGCTGAGATCGAAACTACGTTTATCGTACCATCTAACATAGAGGCAACGTTTGACGAATCGCCACCATTCGGCGAAGCACCCCAAGTGACTACTGAACCGTCATCCAGGATAGCGGCGAAGGCTTGAGATGTTGAATAGATTTTTGTCGCAGAACGTGGCCCTGATTTTAATGTGCTTGGGAGTGTTGTGTAGTCACCTCCGTAAGATGGGTCACCCCAGCAGACGACTTTGCCATTAGTCATAATGGCTGCAAATGCGCCATAGTTTGAAACAACGCTATTTGCAACGAGAAGCGGCTTAACATAAAAACCATTACCCAGTACCTGGGCTCCTACGTTTCCGGCTTTATCGATCGCACGCACGCTGCCGTAGTAGGTTCCACCCAAAACAATGAAAGATGATCCCGATGTCACTGTTGTGGAGGTTCCTGTCGAAGTCCAGCTCACTACATCTGATCCGCCGGAAGCGGTCCCGACTGAAAATTCGTAGCGTTCAATTCCTGAACCCGAGCCGTCATTTCCTGTCGTCCAAGAGAACACTGGGGTAGCGCCAACGCCTGAAAAAATTCCGTCGTCCATCGCGCTAATTGTCGGCGGTGTTACATCAGGTTTCCAGCCGTCACTAACATAAAGGGCAGAGTTTCCAGCGGCGTCATAGACTTTAAGGAATGTGTAATATATGGAGCCTTCTGTTAGCGGCCCAGCGAACGTGTGTTGATAGGATAACACATTTCCAATAGAAGATAGCGGGCGAATATTTGGAGTGGTCGAGTTGGTGCCGAAACCAATATGATATCCCGTGACCCCGCTACCGCTCGTGTCCGTCGCAGCAGCCCAAGCGAGAGGGGGACTCAAAGATAAACTTGAGTAGTAATCTGCATCAACAGGAGTGGGGTCAGCAAACGTGGGAGCGATTGTGTCTTTGCTGACACCTAAAATGAGAGTTGTCGGAGTCGTGTTTCCGGCAGCGTCTTTGTGAACTACAAAGAAACTAACGGGTCCGTCTGCGAGTGTTGATGTATTGAACGTGTAAGCGGCGAGGTTACTTGAGGAGCAACTTTCTATTCCCGATAACTCGAGATCATTTTTATCAACGGCCATAAATTTTACCATCTGGTTTGCGTCCGAGCACGAGACTGAGACTGAAAACGCCGTTTTATTTAGGGAGTTGATATAGGACGCTGAGGTCGCAGACGAAAATGAAACTGACGGAGCGACCGTATCAAGCTCCCAATTTAGAACCGTTGCCATGGCGTATGGTTGTTCATTTTCAAAGCTATCTTTGCCAATGAGACAAAGACGATAGTTGCCGTCGCTGGGCAAAGCTTCTGTTACATCACTTTGTTCCGTCATGTAACTTGAGTAGCCGAAAGAGCTTGCGCAGTCGGTGGTCGAGGAATCACCTAATTTATAACTATATTGGACAGAGCCGATCATTTGCGTAATTGAAATTACGATATTCTGTGAATTGTTAACGGCCGTTATAGAGGTGGAAAACAGGGCCACTGGCCAAACGACGTCTTTTTCAAGGGTGACGCTCTTTAGAGATTTGAGTGATTCTGAGTCGATCAAGTCGATGACTACGTTCCCGTCGGGTTCGGAACTAGAGTCTAGAGTAATTTGCCAC
>DDTZ01000015.1:18646-19355 GCA_002344565.1 Bdellovibrionaceae bacterium UBA2351
GACCAGCGTTACAGTTTGTCTTTGATGCCGCAGAGCCATTGATCGTGATCTGAATTACTTCTAAATTTTTGCATGAACCATCAAGGGTAAAAGAGCTAGAATTCGCGGCGTTAAGAAACGGAGGTTGGTTGGCTACAGTTATTTCGCGGGCGAGAGCTGGTTGGTCGTCTTCGCCGGGTGTCTTGCCCAGCGACAAACCAAATTCGGAATTAAGCGACACCTTAACTGGACTGCAGCCAATCTGTAGAAGACTTAGTAGGATGGTTAGGGCAATAATCGAAACTACGTTCAAGCATTCTCCCTTTTGAACTTGCGAACTAATAATCTTTCGGAAAAAAGTCGGTTTTCCTTGAGTAATTAGGCGTTCTTCGTTTCAAAATAGAACATGAAAAATGGTGATGTATGAAGTATGAATTAATAACTAATAGGACACGATTAAGGCGTTTGAATCAAAATGATTTCATCAACTTGAGACAGTTGGAAGCAGATGCTGATGTCGTGCGGTACACGCGAATTCAAACGCCTAGAACAGAACAGGAAACACAAGCGCGCTTAAATGATCAGCTTCAGCGTGACGACGGACCAGCGCCATTTGGAATTTGGGCCGTAGAGTTGAAGGACACTCATCAATTTATTGGCTGGTTTATGCTCGTGCCTAAACCCGAACGCAGTGCTGAGCTCGGTTACATGATCGTAAAGACATTTTGGG
>DDTZ01000015.1:19679-35651 GCA_002344565.1 Bdellovibrionaceae bacterium UBA2351
CTTGGCTTCAGTTCAAGCGGTGACGGATGATGGGAATCCATCGTCAACGAAGATCCTGGTTAAGATTGGATTTACTTTGCTTCGTCACGACGATGATACGAAGCTGAACTATTTTGAACTCAAGAACAAGAATTTTAGATAAATCTTTTTGGCGAGCTTAAGATTTTTTCGTGTACTTGCTTGGCTTGTGTAGATCGCCATAGCTTTTTGCTTTGGGTTTGCCTTTGGATCTTTGGGCCGGATCGAATTTTTGTTTTTCTTGAGTATTTTTCTTTTTGTTGCGCTCGGAAAAATGATTTGCTCCACGTGGGGCCTCAAATTCAAACTTTGGGTTTGTTTTGATTTCTTGAGCGCCGTCTAGATATTTTTTGATTTTGGTGTAACCATTTTTATCCGATGGTGTAATGAACGTTAGAGCGTGGCCCGTACGTCCCGCGCGTGCTGTGCGTCCGATACGATGAAGAAAATCATCAGATTGCGCCGGTAATTCAAAATTAAAAACGTGATCAACGTGAGGGACATCTAAACCGCGTGCAAGTAAGTCGGTGGTGACTAAAACGCGGATGCTGCCATCGCGGAATTTCGCGATCACTCGATTTCTGTGCCCCTGGGTGTGGCCGGCATGAATCATATCGGTTTCATAGCCATATTCTTTTAAATATTGACCCGTGCGTTCGCAGCCGCCTTGATTTTGGCAAAACACGATTATGCCGCCTTGAGTTTTGTTCAATTCATCTAGTAGGCGATCATTCTTTTCCGATTTGTCGATAAAAAGAACCGTTTGCGTTAAGCTCTCCACGGGTTTTTCCGCTTGAGACGAGCGAATCATGATTGCCGTTGCTGGGTTCATGAATAGCTTAGCGATTGCTTCGATATCACTGTTAAAGCTCGCCGAGAACATCAGAGTTTGCTTATGCCCACGAAGGGCGAGCTGAATGCTCTTAAGCTGCGGAGTGAAGCCACTATCGAGCATGCGATCGGCTTCATCGAGTACAACATGCTCGACGCCTTGAAGAAGAGTTTTATTTTTTAGAAGGTGATCGTTGATGCGGCCCGGAGTTCCGATGATGATACGAGGGGCGCGATTTAGACCATTCACTTGCTTCGCGCTCGGAACGCCACCAATGACAAGCGACATCGTCATAGGTTTAGATTCAAGTAGCTGAATGAACACTTTGTGAATCTGCTGAGCCATCTCGCGACTAGGAACCAAAACAAGCAGCCGTGCATTTTCATTTTTGAGAAGGGCCTGGATTAAAGGGAGTGCGTAGGCTAACGTTTTCCCGCTGCCAGTCTCGGCAACAGCGACTAAGTCAGATCCAGCGGCTCCCGCTGGGATAGTCAGCGTCTGAATTTCAGTCGGTTTAGAGATTTCCATTTTCGAAAGTGCAGTCATCAAGTAGTCAGGCAAACTCAAATCCAGGAACGATTTCAAACGAGAAGACGGATTCTGATATTTCATAGACCCGTCCTATAGCACACCCCCATCCGAAAAAAAAGGTGCTAGGTAGAATATTCACCTTTCCATCGGGTTCCAGGTCCTAAAATTCCCGAAACAGAGGGTGGGAGATTCCTAGGGCCGGGCGCTTTATTGGTTTTTTTGCCCGGAGTGGCAAAGTGTAGGTTTTGGGTTTTTGATGAGGGACCTCTGTGGCCGTGGATGGCTACTCAGAGTAGAGTTTCGTGCGAAAAGTTTTTGGAAAAATTGGGCGGAAAAAGAACCTAACCTAAACATAAAGAAAAAATAATATTTCCCATAATAAAAAAAGCAGTGACTTAGGTCGAGGTGGTAGAGATCATATTTTTATAAACAATAAAAGTTACTAAGTTGCAAATTTAATTGGGGGGATATATGGAGATGTTTTCTAAAATTGCTATTGCTTTTGAACAGGGCGGCTTCTGGATGTGGCCAATCTTGATCACTCAGCTGATATCATTGGCTATCTTGGCGGAGCGTACGTACACGCTGTTCGTTAAAAACAAAATCAATCAAAGCGAATTCGTAAACGGGTTCGAAGATTCTATTCGTCGTGGAGAATTAGATCGCGTAATGGATCAAGCTCAAGCTCATCAGGCACAAATGCCCGTAGCAAAAGCGATCTTAGCGGGAACTAAAGCGGCTAAAAACTTCGGCGGTAAAGAAGAAATCCAAGGGAAAATGGATGAAGTTCTTCTATTGGAAAACTCACTGGTTGAGCGCCGTATCGGTTTCTTATCAATGCTTGGTAACGTTGCGACTTTGACGGGTCTACTTGGAACAATCACAGGTATGATCAAGTCCTTCGCTGCGGTTGCGAATGCGGTTCCTGCTGAAAAGGCAACTCTACTTGCTGCCGGTATCGCCGAAGCGATGAATGCTACAGCATACGGTCTAATCACTGCGATTCCAGCTCTTGTGATGTACGCGGTTCTTCAAAACAGAGCCAATCATATCGTTGAGGATCTTAACCGTTCAGCACTAAAGGTGTTCAACTGGTTGAGCTACTCGTACGAACCTGTAGGTTTCAAAAGTTTCCGCACGGGTAAAGATGGATCTGCAAAAGAATCTGTTAAAGAAATCAACGCTTAGTCTAAAGAGGATTTAATGTCCCAAAGTAAAAAGCACTTAGATTTTGAACTAAATTTGATCCCGTTTATCGACTTATTGTCGACGTGTATTTGTTTCCTTCTGCTAACTGCCGTTTGGTTAAATGTTGGTTCGATGAATGTGAAACAAGCCGTTGGCGGTCAGCCAGCTTCGGAAACACCAAAAAAGCCAACGCTTTGGGTGTTCCTAGGTGATAAAGGAGATATGACTCTAGAAACTCGGGATGCGCAAGCGCTTCCTGTAAACATGAGAAAGTTGAAATTAGGCGGCGGCACTGAAGGTAAAGTGGATCTTCAGGCGCTAGCAGCTCAGCTTGATCTTATGAAAAAATCAGAGCCTGAATTAAAAACGGCTCTTATCCAACCCCGCGCGCAAACAGCTTATGAAGATATTATCGATTTGATGGATCAGTTCAAAAAATCGGGAATGGCTGACTTGGGCGTGGTTCCACTTTAAGAAGAGGGGATTTTATGATTAAACAGAATGTGATTGCAAATACGGCTCTTAATAGTCCGATTGCGAATGCGTCTTTCTTAAATCCTCAAGGAAAAAAATGGAAGAAAAGCTTAGCCGCTGATCTTCTGTTAACTGCCTTGATCGATGCTTTTTCGATTCTGGTTATCTTTCTATTGATGAACTTTTCTAGTAACGGTGAAATCCTATTCATGAAAAAAGACATGGAACTGCCAAAGGCAGCTCTTGGGGATGTCTTAGAACGTAATCCGGTCATCAAGGTTGAGGACGGAAAAGTGTTCCTAGAAGAGAAGATGTTAACAGCAGAAGGTTTAATCGCGGAATTACTTGAGCTAAGAAAGAACTTTAAAGCGACTCATCCTGCAGGCGAAGAAATGCCTAACACTATTACGGTGCAAGCGGATCGTCGTACAAAATATGAGGCTCTTAATCAAATCGTTTTAGCGTGTGCGCACGCAGGGTTTAGTGATTTAAAGTTTGCAGTGATTATGAAGTAGTCGCTGCAAACGTTCCAAGGAGGGGGAATGAAGGTATTAGTTAGTCTGGCGCTTTGTGTAGCCAGTGTTTCATTTGCGGGGCCAGATGATGCCACTCGCGATTTATTAATTGATAAATTAAAAGGTGTTCATCTTAACTTATCTCCTGAAGATCCTTCTAAAGTTTCAGTTGGCCTAAGACTTGCCGATTTATACTCGGAACGTGCTCGCGTATCCGCGATGAAAGAACTTGAATCAGGTTGTACAGTGTGTACAGCTGGTGAAGAGGATAGAAAAAAAGCACTCACTCTTTATAAAGAAAGCGTAGCGCGCACTCCAGAAACCAGCCGTAGCAAAGTCATGATTCAAATGGGTCATCTACAAGAAATCCTTGGTCATGTAGATGACGCTAAAAAATCATACGAAACGATTTCTCAAACTGCGCGTGACCCACAGGCCCAGTCCGAGGCGAATTTGTCGCTAGCGGAAATGCTATTTAAGAAAAACCAATTCAAAGAAGCGATAGAATACTATGCTAAAGTAGTTTCAACCCCAGTGGCAGCATCCCGCGGGTTAGCGGCCTATAGAAAATCATGGTCCCATTTTAATTTGGGTCAGATTTCTGAATCACTGGCGCAAATCAAACAAATTTTAACTGATAAGAGTTTGCAAACTAAAAGTGGTATTTCTGATGGAACTGCCGATCTGCAATTCCTAGAAGAAGTAGCCAAAGACTATGCAACGTTCTTGTCAAAACAGCCTTACGGTGAATCCGACGTAAAAGAACTTTATGATCTAGTTCCGGAAAAAGCAAAATTATCAACAATTACGACATTGGCTTTGGAAACAGAGCGTGTGGGTCGTCGTAAAGAAGCCATTATGACATGGAACTTTGTTTTAAATAAACAAAGTCAACCCGAAGGTCGTTTAGAAATCATGGCTCATTTATCACCCCTGCAATGGGCAGAAGGCCAAGCTGAAATCGCCCAGCAAAATTTTAAAGCGTCACTTGATATTTGGAATGAATTGAAAGGTTGCGGAAAAAAAGACTGCGACGATATCAGAAAATTATTCCGTCAGTTTGTCGTGACATGGAATCAGGCAGAAAAGACTAAACCTTCTTCAAGTTTAATTATGACTTATAAAGTGTACTCTCAGCAATTTCCTGAAGATTTGGAAGTGGCGATTTGGGGTGCTCAGGCGGCTCGACAAGTTAAAGACTACTCAACGTCTTTATTTTTGTACGAGACGGCCGCGAAAACGTTGAATCAACCAAGCCAAGATGCAACTAAGCTCGAGTCAGCGCTGTTGTCGCAAATTGAAGTCGCTGAAGAATCAGCCGACGCGGCAATGCTTGAAAAAGCACAGGCGGAGTATTTAGCACACTCTAAACTTAAAACAAAAGTACACGAAGTCGCATACCAAAAAGCTCATAAATTATATGAATCCGGTCAAACACAAGCGGGTGCGGAACAGTTGAAAGCGTTGGCTTTAAACAAGCAGGCGCCAATGACCGTTCGCAAACAATCGGCGGATCTGGCTTTGGATGCGTTAGTTATCTTAAAAGATGAAAAAACAATGGAAGCTTGGGCCTCTGAGTTTGCTGAAATTTTCAAAGGCACTGATGGAATGGAATTCGCTGAAATTCAGCAAAAATCCATACTGACTCAGTCCGCAAATATCGCGGCAGCTAATCCTAAAGCAGCGTTGGAAGTTCTGGGTCGCTTTCAGGCGAACAAAGCAGCTGAAAAAGATCGCGTGATCTACTTGAAAAACAAAGTCGTGTTAAATGAAAAAGCGGGCGATATTCAAAAAGCTAACTTAGCTGCAGAAGAGATGTTGAATCTTAAATCCGTAGCGGGTGATGATCGTGAATTCGCATTGTCTCGTAAGGCGTACTATTCTGAGTTACTATTGGATTTCTCGGTAGCGCTAAAAACGGTAGAGAAAGTTCAAAAAGGCATGGAGCCAGAGCAGAAAGCCTTAAAGATGGCCTTATTTGCTGAATTATCAGGGGATTCGTCACCGGCCTATTACAACCAATTCTTGGCTTTGACTAAGAATGCAGAAATGAAAGAGTTAATTGCGTTAGAAATGATTCGCAAAAGCAAACAACCTTTAAAAGACATCGCTTTCTATAGAAAGAACTTCGAAAAGAATCCAGGTCTATTGGGTCAAGCCTACATGGAAGCGTTCGGTAAAACGAAAGATCCAAAGGTATTGCAGGCGGCACTTAAAGATGAATGGATTCAAAAAACACCACAAGGTGCGATTTTGTTCCGCTATGATTTCTTAGCGAGCATCGCGGCCCAGCGCGCGGTCCTTGCGGCTCATAAAATTGATAGCAAAAATCAAAAAACATTAGTGGCTACGATCAAAGCGCGTAACAAAGAATTAGAAAAAGCAGAAGGTTTGGCTCAAAAAGCCATTCAAAAAGGTGACTGGACTTCGCAATTGGTAGCTCTACAATTATTTGCGTCTGAAAGCGGACGTTTTTATCAAGAGTTATTAAGTCTTCCGATGCCAGATGGGCTGTCTGATGAAGAACAAGGTCAGTATATGAATTTGTTATCTCAGCAAGCGGCTCCGTTTAAGACGAAATCAGAACAAGCCATGATGAAAGTGGACGAGTTTTGGGCGACACCGAACTGGAAAGAAAACTTAAAGAACGGTTTAAAATCAAACAAAGATTTATTTGTGTATTTAGATCGTGAAATTAACTCGTTGTCAGGTATTGCTAAAGATGCGGATAAAGCGGACCTAAAAGCAATTTTGGATCAGCAGACGGCGGCGGTTGCTCCTAACTTTAAAGAAATCGAACAGGCTCGTAATGAACTTCGTCAATCTCCAATGGCAAAAGCGTCGGTTGAAAAGTTATTAATGCTTGAGCGATCGATGGGTAATTTTGCGATGGTTCAATATTTAGAAGGTCGTTTAGAAAACTTAAATAAATGGGAAAAAGAAAATGAAAAAGCTAGCAACTAAAATAGTAGTGGGTGCGGTTTTTGGTTGGGGTATTGGCGCCTTGGCAACGGATGCTACGGCACCGGCAGGGGTAAAAGATGCTGTGTCAGCAACGGTTTCGGCTGAAAAGGCCGTTCCCAGTCAAACGGTAACTAAATCTGTTCAACCGACAGCTACGCCGGCGAAATCTGAAAAAACAGAGCATAACTTTGAAGATTTGTTAGTTCAAGGTAAGTACCATTTTTCTGACGAAGCGGTGACAACCGTCGAGGAAGATAAGGTTTTAGATTCATTGCTTGGGATTCGTACAGATTTCAAAGATAAAATCGAACAGTCAGCTGGACGCTATTAATAAGAGGGGATGTTATGGATACTCAGTTAGTCTTGCAAGATAACGAAGGCAATACAGTAAGAACATTTTCTTGGGATAAAAAACCAGCGCGCGTGATTCGCCGTTCAGATACTCGCCGTCTTGAGGTTCGCAAAGAAGTTGAATCGTTAGAGCAGCGTCGTATTGATTTTGAAGATCTAGGTGAAATCAGCGCTGAACAACTGCGAATGAATGGTTTTTCAGTCGGAGCGTTAGGTCACCTTAAACTAGTGACTGAAGTCGGACCTGTTGCTGGCAACATTGAAGATGGAAAAGAAAACAAACAGCATTGGTACATAACAATTGGTGCGGTGGCGTTAATGTTTGTAGGTGTGATGGGTATCATTCGTATGGCGCCAAAAGAAACTCCTAAAATAGAAGAGGAACTAAAACAACATTTAGTTCAAATCGTAAAACATATCAAAAAACCAGAACCAGTTCGTTTGCAAAACCATACGAATATGCAGCAGGAAACTGTGGCGAAAACGATTCAGCAGAAAAGTCAGAGCATCAAACGAATGGGCGCTTTGTCAGCGTTGGGAAGTCTAAGTAACAGTAAGCAAAAAGGCGGTTTAGATTTATCAGCGACACAAACTACAGCGGGCCCTGGTTTGGGCGGAACCGAAGGTAGTGGCGGTGTTCAAACATCATTGTACGCTAAAGGTATGGTTAGTGCGCCGTTAGGTGCTGGTGGTAATGTTCAAGGTGCTGGCGGTTACGGAACAAAAGGCAAAGGTGGAGGCCAGGCCGGTTATGGCAAATTATCATTAACAGGCTCATCCGGCGCGATGCCTATCCCACTGGGCCAAGAGGCGAGCGTCGCTCGTGGTCTAGATAAGGACATGATCGCAGCGGTTATCCAAAAAAATATGGGACAAATTCGTTTCTGTTACGAGCAAGGTTTGCAAAGTGACGCGAAACTGAGTGGTCGGGTAGCCATCGATTTTACAATCGGAGCTAACGGACTTGTAAAAGCTGCCGGTATAGAAAATACGACTTTAAATTCAAAAATGATCGAAGATTGCATGGTGATGCGTTTAAAAACTTGGCAGTTTCCGTTGCCTGAAGGTGGCGTAGACGTGAAGGTATCGTATCCATTTGTTCTTCGTAGATCAGGACAGGGGTAATCATGAAAAAGATGAATTGGTTATTAAGCAGTGTTGTTCTTTTATCGCTAGGCTGTGGTTTGAATCAAGATCCTCTTGATAGCAAATCTGACGTTGTAAAAGACGCTCAGCAACCTCAAGCAAAAGTGGAAACTCCGGCGCCAGAGAAAAGTGATGCGATTCGCATTAACTCGGTTCCTAAGTACACATTCAGCGAAGGTCGCGAATCAAAGTTCTCTATCATGAGCTCGGTTTTAGCTGCTGATTACGATGTGGTAACACAGATTGCAAACGAAATCGATTTCCCAGGTGCTAAGTTTGATCAAGCGACTGGCGAATTCAGCTGGGCACCTCCGAAGGGCCTAGTGTATGACGGTTTAAGTAAAACTCTAGAGCTTCAGATCCGTGTATTTGCTAAGCACCAAACGGATGCGGGTGCTAAAGTATTTACAAATCAAAAAACAATTGAAATCGTCGTTGAACGATCAATGGGTAAGCCGGTGATATCAACTGTGGCGGGCATTCCGGCGGAAGGGTTTGTAGAAGGAACATCTGGTTCATTCACGGTTTTGGTTCATGATGAAGATGCAGGTCCTTCGTCAGACACATTCCCAAGATTAGAAATTCTTCAGCCTGACTATGCAACTATTTCGCTTACACCATATGTTAAAATTAACAAAGTCATTCCAGATTTTCAAAAACGTGATTTCTTGTTTGAACTCAGCGTGGAAAGTAGTTCGGGATTAGTAGATGGATATGCATCAGCGGGCTTCGGTTTTCGCGCGGTTTCTAGATATAATAAAATTAGCAGTCCTTATAACGTAAGTACTAAAGTGCTTGCGAAGTTTGGAAATGTAAAAACATCGTGGACTGACGAAATTAAAGTCCCAACTGGTCTTAACTACGATTATTCATTCATCGTATTTGAAAGTACATCACGAGCGGAATTCGAAGAGGTGGCTTCAGAGGATTTACCAAATGGAGCAGTCCTTGAGTGTGATCACTATAATGCAAAAGGCTACATGACATGTAGTCTTAAGTGGAAAGTGGACAAGCGGGAAAACTTAGGTCCATCGGCAATCACGTTAAAAGTAAAAGCTGTAAAGAGGTACTATTCAGAGGTGACTCCGGTCGAGCAGACATTCACTTTAAAATATAAAGTGGTGAAGGGGCCAGGTTATGTAGCGCCACCTAAGCCACCTGTTAACGAAGACGAAGGGGAGGAAGAACCATGAAATCTCAATTATTAATTGCTTCTGTATTGCTAGTGTCGACCCTGTCGCTCAACGTTTCGGCCCAGACTGTAGAAACTGAATTTGATAGTTTAGGTGGCAACCAAATTATTTTAGATAAAGCACGTGAATTGAATCCTGACACTAAGGTGGAAGTAGTTCAAGATCGTATTGTGCCTAGAAAAAATCGATTCGAATTTGCGCCTGAATTTTCAGGCACAATGGGCGGCGATGATACGTATACCAAATCACAAAGTGTGGGTATGAATATCAATTATCATATTAACCATCGCTGGTCGATTGGAGCGAAATACAACCATACGTTCAATAAATTAACGGCGGAAGGCGACGCGATGGTCGATGCAGCGGTAGCTGATCGGTTAGCGAATCCACGCAATCCTACAAAACCGCTACCAGATATCGATCATCAAAAAAGTGAATCGTTAGTTGTGTTAAATTGGTATCCAATCTACGGCAAAATGAATTTGTTTGAAAAAAGTATTGCTCAGTTTGATGTGTACGGATTGTTAGGTGCTGGTCAGGTAGAACTAAAATCGGGAACAAAGCCAACATACACAGTGGGTGGTGGTATCGGTTTCTGGATGAGCCCGCAAATTTCAACTCGTATGGAATTACGTTATCAAAAATACAACGTGGAGTATATCACTGGTCCTAAAAACTTGGATCTAGCGATTGCTTCAGTACAAGTAGGATGGTTGCTGTGAAACGATATATTTTATGTGCGGCACTTCTTTTATCCGGCGTGACTCACGCCCAAGATATGGAAGCCCTTCTTGAAGGTAAGGCAGAAACCCAAACGCGTCGTAACCAAAGCTTCCTGGCGGACACGGTTCGCAGTCTGCTTGGGAATCCAACTCCAGAACAGAATTTCTTCTTACGCCATGTGGAAGACGGTCACTGGATGGAAGCATTGATTCAGTACGGCCCGGCTTTTAACAATACGGCGTTTGAATCAACGGAAACAGGTATCGCGCTTAAAGGCTTGATGTTCTTTAAAGCGGGTATGCCGGTGACAGGTTTAGAGGAATTATTTGTTGTTCAAGATCCTAAGAAAATCCATTTTCAATTGATCAACGAATGGCGTGAGGCTGCCAAAGAAGATAACAAAGCTTGGTTTGTAGCTCGAATAAAATGGGCTCAAGGTTGGGGCGAGATTTTTGGTCGAGTGATTGAGGTGCGCGTACTAGCGGCGGACTTATCACTGCAAAGATCGGCTGAGGAGCTCAATACCTTAGCTATGAAGGCGCCAGTGAATTCAAAAGAGCGCGCATTGATTGATTGGCATTTAGCTTTGTCGTATGCAATGAATGATCAGGCGGACAAGGCAGCCAAAATTATGGCAGCTTTGATGAAAGCGCCTAACAATCCGATCCCGGCTGAGTTGATGAATTTAACGGCAGCGCGTATGTTGTATCAAAATGGGTATTTAGATGCTTCAGCGAAGTATTTTGAAAAGATTCCTAAAGGATCTGATTATTTCTTCGCGGCTCTTGAGGAAAAATCATGGGCCCATGTTCGTAAGGGCGAACCTCAAAATGCGATTGCAGTCACTCAAACATTAGTGAATCCAAATCTGTCAGGTCAAATTGGTCCAGAAGCCTGGATGGTTCGTGGCTTGTCGCAACTAAAGGTATGTGACTATCCGGCGGTTCTAGAAACTCTAAAAAGTTTTCCGGTTGAGTTTAAAGCTAAAGCTGTTTACTTAGAAAAAATCTCGACGGACGCGGACGATCTATTTGTTAAGCGTGCCTTAACGGAAATGGCTTCAAAATCATTGAAAGCAAAAGACTTAGTTGCGATCAGTAAGTCGTTACCAAGAAATATGGTGCGTGACGAGAAGCTTAGATTCCTTATCAGTTCAGAAGGTCTGCTAAAGGCAGAGTCTGATGTGGCTGAAAAAATCTACGCAAAGTCGCTGCAGCAGACAGGTCTGCAATCATTCTTTGATCGTTTGAAAAATCAAACGAATCAAAGAATGCAAATGGCTCAATCCGCTTCGATCGGCCGAGTGAAAGAGTTAGCTCAACTTGAACTGGCAGAAATCAAAAAAGTTTTAAATAAACTTAAGATCATTGAAGTCGAAGTGATTCAACAAGTGAATGTTGCTGACCGTTTAAAAGCGAACCTGAAAGACGAGGCTGCAGTCGTAAAAGCGGGAACCACGGGTTCTAAAAAAGAAGATGCGTTGCGATTTCCGATGAGTAAAGAGTTTTGGTTTGATGAATTAACAAACTATAAAGTCGATATTAAAAAAGGCTGCCAAGCAAGGAAAGCTCTATGATGACTAGCAAACTTAAAGTTAGCGGTTTAGTTCTGCTCGCTTTAGCAATCAGTTCGTGCTCGCCGGATAGTCCTAAGTTGCAGGCGCGTCCAGATCTTACGAACGAAAAAGTGATCAAAGATAATGACTATATGGTAAGAGATCCAAAAGTCGATATCTTGTTCGTAGTCGATAACTCGGGAAGTATGGATGCGCATCAAAAAAATCTGGCGGCCAATGTGGGGCGCTTTGTTGCTGCCTTCTTTAATCGTGTTAGTATTGATTATCATATCGGTGTACTATCGACGGATATGGATGGTGGGCTGGCTGGAAAGTGCTGCGGTCGTTTAATTGGTAATCCCATCTTTGTAGATAGATCAACATCAAGTCCAGAAGCGGACCTTGCGGCTCGTTTAGTTTTGGGTACTGTCGGTTCGGGTACAGAGAAATCATTTGATCCGGTGATTGCGGCATTATCATCACCATTGGATACCACAGTGAATGTTGGATTTTTAAGACCCGATGCTCACTTGGCTGTGATCTTTATCACGGATGCTGAAGATCAAAGTAAAGAGTCATCAGTCAGTTTGTATGATCATCTTTTAAAGATCAAAGGTAAGCGCGAAAAGATTTTGGCATACGGTGCGATTATACCCAGTGGTTACAATGATCCACAGTGCGGTCGCGATGAATACAATCGTGAACCAAAGCTGATCGAGCAGTTCCTAGATATGACGATAAATCGCGGAAACAATGTCTTCAATCTGTGCGCGCTGGATTTCGGTGATAAGTTAGCTCAAGTCGCTGAAGACTTGGCGAAACAAGTTTCTAACACGATCTATCTTAGCCGCGCTCCGATCGTAAGCACCATTCGTGTTTTCTACGGCACTCAAGAAATCCCAAGCGACGCGGAATACGGCTGGTCATTCGACGCCGAATTAAACGCAATCTATCTAGGAAAAAAACTAGAGCTAGATCCCAACCAACCCGCAGGAACCAAAATTCGCGTAGACTTCGAAGCCGCATCCTACACCCAGCAATAAAGCACGACCATAAGGTACCAGGTCCTAAAATTCCAAAAAGGCAGCTCGTCGAAAGCTGCCTTTTTTTTAACACTCAGAATTGTAAAAACCTTGTAGCTGCCCTGAATGCTGCGCTATTGTCGCTTCCAGAAATCGGAAGTTTTGGCGAGTTCATCGACGTAAGGGCGGATGTTTTTGCGCAGGTCTTCGGGAAGGCGCTCTACGGGTACAAAGTGCTCACGGGGGACATAACGGAAGGTGAGGTTGATTCTTCTGGTTTCGAAGTCGCCGGTGCGGGCTTGCTTGAATACAAAGCCTTTTTCTTCGACTCGTTGGACTCGGTGGAAAAGTTTTTTCTTGAACTTATCTCCACCGAAAATTTGTACAGAGCTGTCTTCTAGCCATTGCTGGAGTACAACACTGCTTTTTGCATTTTTGCCAGCGCTATCTACAAATTGGAATAACGCTTTTTCGCCGAAAGAAACAGAGCCTACGGGCCCTGGCTCGAAGTCTTTATGTTCTCCGACGCGTGCGAAATCTTGTTTCCTGCCGTCAACCACTCGGTTGCCGTAAAAGTTAATCAAGCAGGTGTTGAGTTCCCAGCCTCGGGGAATATCACGCGGATCAAAATCACTTCGAACTTTACTTTCGATTCGATCGACAACCTTCTGAATACACGCTGGAAAATCTTCGGCCGTTACTGAACGGTTAAAAATTCCTTTTGGTGGATGGTAGTAATCAAGACATGCGAACTGCCAATTCCCGAGCCAATATACCGGTCGCAGAAGCTGACGGTTGTCTGGGGTTCCTTCTGGATAGCGCATTTCCCAGATCGGATGTAGCGAATAGATATAGTTTAAGATAGCCGTCTTTTCGGGCACAGTAATGTAGTTGTTTTGATAAAATAGATTTAAAGGTTTATTCGGTTTCTGCATGTGAGTTGCGGACCAATTTGCCCTATTTCTCATGCGTAATAAACTAGATTTCGAAAAATATGTAATTCTTGCCTGTTAAACAGGCCCTGGTATCACCTGTCGATGCTGTTTAGCCCTCCATGCAAAAACTCCGGCGCCAACGATAGCAAAGCATCCGCTAATGCGTATTGCCGAGCGCACACCCACTAGATGTGCGGCTATACCGGATTCCCATTCGCTTAATTCATCAGAAGCATTAACTAAAAAATTATTGAGGGCGTAGACGCGTCCCTTGAATGCGGGTGGAGTATCAATTTGTAAAATGCACTCGCGCACGGCTAAACTAAGTGCATCGAAAATGCCAGCACCAAATAGAAGGGCGTAACTAATATAGAATGACGACGATTCGGCTAAAAGTAAATGACATAGGCCATAACCGAGTGTCGCAATCAAAAGTTTTTCCGTCCAGCCATCAAGAGACGGCCGCTGCAAACGCACCCATGTGCCAAAAATAACTCCAGCCGGTAGAGCTGATTTTAATATACCGATGTCGGCAGCCGAGTCTCGTCCGATATGTAAAAATGGCAGCAGCGAAGCAGCACCGGCGAACAAAACAATGAAGAAATCTAATATCAGTGAGGAGTGCAGTCTAAAGTTAGATCGCAGAAATTGGATTAGCCCACTGTGAGTTAAATCAGTTTCTTCGCTGCTGCTAAAATCATCGTGTAAATAACGAACTATGTAGAGCTGACAGAAAAAAGAAATGGCAATAAAGACGGTCGCGACAAATAAAGAGATTTGCCCTGATCCCAAGAGACCGGCGAGGAGGGGAGCTAGAAACGCAGCGATCTGCCAGGATAGAGTTGATTTATTTACCCAGCGATGTTTGTGTGTTTCTTGTTTAAGAAGGTCTCCAAAAACAGTAAACTGCGATATGCTTCTAAAGTTTCTAGAGATCGCAACCAGCCCAGTCGCGACCAAGATCAAAATGAAGTCGGTCGGATTGATAATTGTTAAAGCTAAAACCAAACTAAATAAAACAAAATGGGATAGTAAGATCGCCGTCCTTTTTTTCATACGATCAATGATTACGCCCATCGGAAAGGCAAATGCCAGCGAGGCTACCGTGGCTACTAAGCCTAATTGACTGAGTGAGTACGGGTTCGCCCCGCGCTCGACGAGCCTAAAGATAAATGTACAGGCTAGAATCTGCAACCCGAACACACTGCACGTGCGCGAAATAAGAAAAGCTATCAGCGGCATTAAATTTCTTCCTTCAATGCAATATGTCCGGCGATAAATGTCAGGGCCGCATAAAAGAACAGTGCACCAGCGGCATCGAATTTATGGGTTAGACGTTGGCCAAATCCCAATGCAATAAATGTGACCTGAGCTAGAATAATTCCCGCCTGCAGGAAGCGTTTGTCGTTCGCTAACTGAGTGGAAAACTTTTGTTTAACTAAGCCCACTATTATAATCACGGCTGTGGCCAATTCCAAAATTGCAATGAGTGCAAACGAAATCTCTAGCATCCCGGGAAATAAGTCGAGCGGTGTTCCTTTGAATTGATCTAGAAACCAAGTAGGTACGTTCGCACCTAAAATCTTATCTAGACCAGCAAGCCCAAATGTTACAATGAGTAGCATGTAAAATGGAATCGACTTCATATAGTTAGCCGTTGTGTGCAGGTCGGAGTCATAACTTTATATCGAAGAAGAATGTCAGAGCCCAGCTGTTCTTTAGATTCGACTTCGAATCGATCTACATTTTTTAAAAGTGAACCCGTGCCTACGCGATGGCGACGGCCTCCTAATATCAAAGGTGAAATCGCAACTTCTAAGCGATGAGCTAGGCCCGCTTTCAAAAATTCGGACAATGTTGTGGCGCCGCCTTCCACCATTAAATGCGTAAGCCTGCGAACTTCGGTCTTTTCGAAAACTAATACCAGCTGGCGGAGACTTCCGTGTAGCCATTGTCTGAAATCGTTGAAACGATAACGAACGCGAAGCAGTTTTTTTGGATCAAATAGCTCTTCGATATCGTCGTAGTCGTCCAGGATATCTGTTAATAGATAGGTCCTGCGTGGGCCCATTTGCAGACTTAGTAATAGATGAGAGTTCTCCTTTAACGCTTTTAATACGCGTCCACGTGGGTCAATGATCACGCGTGCGGGTTGCTGGCCATCAAATTCAATATCTCGAACCGTTAGCTGACAAAGGTCTTTTAGGAAAGTCTGCGCGCCAACCAAGATCGCTTGGTGAGTGGCTCGCAGTCTGTGAGTGTAGCGACGTTCTTCCACACCGCTAATCCACTGCGACTGATCGCTGTCATCCGCTAATTGTCCATCTAGTGTTTGTGCCCATTTCAGTGTGACCTGGGGTAGGGATCCTATTCTATACATGCGCTAGTCCAATTCTGTGATGAGTTTTTAAAACCTTAGCTTCTAAGTATTTGCGATTGGATGGCTTTACAAATACGCCGGTTGAAATCTCTTCGACGACATTAATGCCGTGCTTACGAAGTTGGCCGACTTTATCTGGATTATT
>DDTZ01000030.1 GCA_002344565.1 Bdellovibrionaceae bacterium UBA2351
TCTTGATACTAGAATAAAGCTAGGGAAAAGAACAACGTTTTGACCCTAGCACTGACCTGTGTCAGTATTTAGTTTCGTTTCATAATCAAGGAACCGGTATGGAAAAATCATCAAAATTTGTATTAGATAAAAAACGCACACACTATTGCGGCTTATTAAATAAAAGCCAAGATGGGCAAAAAGTTACTGTAATGGGCTGGGTATCAAATCGTCGCGACCATGGAAGCCTAGTTTTCATTGATCTTCGCGATCGTGAAGGTTTAGTGCAAGTAGTGCTGGATCCTAAAAAACCTGAAACAGCACAAGCCAAAGACCTGCGGGGGGAATATGTATTAGCGGTTGAAGGCATCGTTAAAGTTCGCCCTGAAGGCATGCGCAATTCAAAATTAAAAACGGGTGAAATCGAAATCGAAGCCACTAACTGCGAAATCTTAAATGAAGCCGCAGTACCTCCGTTCCAAGTTGATGATATGAACGTGAACGAAATGTTAAGACTAAAGTACAGATACTTAGATCTACGTTCACCTACGTTACAGAATAATTTATTCACTCGCCATAAAGTGGCGCAGTTAGTACGTCGTTATCTTTCAGATAATGGTTTTATCGAAGTTGAAACTCCGATTTTGTACAAATCAACTCCGGAAGGTGCGCGTGACTATTTAGTTCCGTCACGTGTTAACTTGGGGCATTTTTATGCTCTACCTCAATCGCCGCAAACATTGAAACAGTTATTGATGATTTCTGGATTTGATCGCTATTTCCAATTAGCTCGTTGCTTCCGTGACGAAGATCTGCGTGCGGATCGTCAGCCAGAATTTTCACAAATTGATATCGAGATGTCGTTCATCGATGTGGAAGACATTATTCAAATGAATGAAAAGATGGTTCAGTACATTTGGAAAGAAATCAAAGGTATCGACATTCCAAAAATTCCTCGTATGAGTTTCCAAGAAGCCATGGATCGTTACGGTTCAGATAAACCAGACATCAGTTTCGGAATGGAAATCAAAGATCTTTCTAAAGTTGTCGGGACATCATCTGGTTTCAAAGTATTTGACGAGGTGATTGCGCGCGGTGGAATCGTTCGCGGTATTTCGGTTCCAAAGGGTGGCAGCTATACTCGTGGTCAATTTGATAAATTAACGGAAATTGCAAAACGTGCAGGCGCCAAGGGCCTCGTGTGGATCAAGTCTGAAGAGAGCGGCGAGCTATCAACGCCAATTTCAAAATTCCTTTCTAAAGAAATGCTGGAAGGTATTTTCAAAGCGACAGGTTCGCAAAAAGGTGATGCATGTTTAATCGTAGCCGATGATTACGATCCTGCATGCGCGACACTGAGTACATTACGTTTACATTTAGGCCGGGAACTTAATTTACTAGATCGTTCAAAATATCACTTCTTATGGGTAGTTGATTTCCCGTTGTTAGAGTACTCACCAGATGAAAAACGCTGGGTCGCTCGTCACCATCCGTTCACATCGCCTAAAGATGAATCATATGATGACTTGATCAACAACAACGATAAAAACTTTGGTAAAATGTTAGCGAAAGCCTACGATTTAGTTTGTAACGGATATGAGTTAGGTGGCGGAAGTATTCGTATCTATCGCAATGAAATTCAACAAGCGATGTTCCGCGTTTTAGGTATGTCAGAAGAGGATACTAAAACTAAATTTGGTTACTTCTTGGATGCCTTGAAATACGGTACTCCTCCGCATGGTGGAATCGCCTGGGGTATGGACCGTTTGATTATGTTATTGTGTGGTACGGATGCTATTCGTGATGTAATCGCCTTTCCGAAAACAGCAAAAGCGACTGACCTAATGTCGGAAGCGCCAACTCCAGTTAATCGTGATCAGCTGAACGAAGTCGGCGTGAGATTGTCTCCACAAGCGGAGAAATTCATCGAAGACGCTAAAAAACAGAATTAATATATATTTTTAAAAGGCCTTTTTCGCTCACGCCCGGCTTCTAAACGAAGTCGGGCTTTTTTATTTTTCTAGTCAGTCCTTAAGGCTAGTATTTTTGCTTAAGCCTTTAGCTTTCTCTTATACCTACCGAGCAAATGACTACCATATGTTTCAGGATGAGACACACGGTGAATTTCACAGGAGGTGAAATATGGAAAAAATTAGTTCAATTCTACCAAAAAGTCCGCGCACTCAAAATGTTGATAACTCACGGGCACAACCTGCGCGCCCAGGAGCTCCGCTATTAGGACGCCCAATGGGGCGAGTGACCCAAAAAGTAGTGTTCGATGATATGCAGCCAGAAACGGTAAAAGCGACAACTCCGGATTTATCATTTGCAGATAAATTTTCAACGATTACACCGGAAGATAGAATCAGCATCCGCGCTGAAGACGAGGGGCCGGAAGCAAAACTAGCTGGCTATTCTCGTAGAGGCGAAATGCATAAAGTTAAAATTGCTGAAGATGTAAGTCGAAAATTTGCAAACCTGGAAACTAAAGTAGATAAGGACACGGCATTAAGTGAAGATGCGATGACTAAATCTATCGATACGACTGAAGTTGTAGGCTCTTAAGCGATCCAACGATCCAGTAAGAAACCGGACGATTCTAGCGACGTAATTTGATATGCGTCTTTGAATATTCGTTTGCCGTCGGGTTCTTTGGAAAGGACTATTAACCCATCTAAACTTAGAAAAATAAGTTTCCGAATGGCATCGAGACTCCATTGAGGTGCGCCCATTTGTATGAGCATTTCCAAACGTAACAATGCTTGCTGAGGATCGCTCGCGTGTAAGGATCCAAATGACCCACTATGCCCCGTAGAAAGTGCCATTAAAAAGTCTTTTGCTTCCGTTCCTCTGATTTCCCCCATAATTATTCGATCGGGCCGTAGCCTGAGCGACGACCTAACTAAGTCAGTTTGAGTAATATCTAATAATTGTGATCGCTGCGTACGCGTGAGTAGTTTTATGCTGCACGAATTTACACTTGTGATTTCTGACGTGTCTTCGATAATAATCGAGCGGCAATTTGGTGCTGTTTCTGCTAAGAGTGCATTGATCACCGATGTTTTTCCGCAACCAGTGGGGCCAATAATAAGAAATCGCTTTTGTGTCTCAATCAAATTTTTAAACCATTTTTTTTCAACCTCGGTACACCAACCAGAATGAGATAAATTATCTAGTGTCCATTGATAGTCGGGATGTCGACGAATACTGAGAATGGAATTTTTATGAGTTAAGCATTCGTCGACCATACAAATACGGAACTGTGACATGGGTCGATCGAGTACGGGAGACTCTTTGTCGATGACACCATCAACGCGACTGAGAAGGTTGTTTAGAAACAATTGATACGTAAAATCACTATAGAAACGATCGTTTACGCGGTTCAATTGGCCTTTGATTTCTACCCAAATATCGTCTTGGCTATTAATTAGAATTTCCGTTACGTCATTGTCTTTTAGATAGGGTTCAATCGGGCCAAGTCCCAAAAATTCGTCTCTTAGACGGGCTTGGTTGGAATCGCATAGACCGACAAGGTGAGGGGCGATCCAATTTGAAAAATCAGTATCGGGATTAGCTTCTCGAGGTAGTCTTTCAAACGTGAACTCTTTTAGCGACTGATTTTTAATAGTTTCTACTACCTGCTGAACTATATTCTGTAGATCTGACATTACAGGCCCTCTATATGCCGGGGCTTGGCGTGCACATTGATATCTGTTTCACGAGTCATTACTTCGGGTTTAACAAAGATAACCAGTTCAGTACGTTTTTCTTTGAAGTCACGACTTGAAAACAAAGAGCCGATAATGGGCAAGCGTGATAGTCCCGGCAAGCCGCTATAGCTTTTGCCATCGACTTCTTGTAGCAGCCCCGACAAGGCGATAATTTTTGTTTCAGGTAAATCGAAATAGCTCGAGACTTTGTTTGTCGTTATTCCAGGAATACCATCGACGCTTAAACTGGAATCAATTGATGACACTTCCGTTTGAAGTGAAACGCTGATGCGTCCTAGATAGTCGGCTTTAGGCTTTACCTTTAGGTAGACGCCATACTTTTTCCAAACGATATCGCTCGAGTATCGCGAAACCGTTTTGATGGGAATTTCACCGCCAGCCCAGAAGTCGGCTTCTTTACCGCTTTTACAGAGGATGTTTGGGCTTGCAAGGAGGCGACCTTTGCCTGCGGATTCCATCATGTGCAATTCGGCCTCAAATGATTTGAATGACTTAGTTGGGACAATTTCTGATTTCAATGGAGACCCTAACTCCAAACCGTACCGCTGGATGAAGGCGCGATCGATTTCTGCTACTGTAATTTGTACTTTAATAATGGGTTCTAAGATAAGTGACGTAGAATCTTTTAGAACTGGAATTCCATACCGCTTTAGTAGGTCGCGGTAAGAGCTGATGTATGGATCTTTGGGATTCAATTTGAGCTGAGGTTCGCTTTCAAAATTAATTCGCTGGTCGGCTAGGCCGCGCAATTTGAACTGAGAAATAAAATAGCGTTTAACGTCAGGGATAAGCTCCGGAGCAATGCTAGCTTTGAAGATATAGTCATCGTTTCTGTCGACATTTTTTGCTAAAAAGAGCCAATCGCTGAGTTTAAAAAGATTTCCGGTGATTTCAACGTTCGAATCATTCACCGCGAGTTTTAGTCCCAGGCGGTTTTTTAGCAAACCTGAAAATTTTGTGTAGAGTTCCATTTGATTTGGTCTAATGACTTGAATGCTATAGAGGGAAGTTTTAGTTTTTAGGTAGCTAGTACCGGTTTCTATACCGATGATCTTTAAGTTTTTTCCTGCGACCTGAGCGCGTACGATACCTTTTTTTTCTATCCAAACTTGATTTCCTGTAAGCGGAATAAATTCGGTTTCACCCAAAGGAATCACTAGGTTTTTAGATAGCGAGGCGTGCGATAAACAGAGGCTAAATAAAATAATACGAATCATAGTGCCAAACGCCCATGCAAATGGGATCGAAGTCTGCAATCGCAGAGATTACCTTACGGAAACGATTTTCGGACTATGCGACTATGTTTGGGTCAGTGGAAAATAAAATGCGACTTGCACGCCGTTTTCTACATTTCTAATATTCAGTGACGTACCGTGCATTTTTAAAAGTTTATCGCAAATGCTTAATCCTAAACCTAGCCCAATAGAATGATTCATTATATTTTCATCAATGAAAAACGGTTGAAATATTTTTTTAAGTGCGTGTTCAGCGATGTTCTCACCACGATTTATAATTTTAAATTCGTAGAAGTTACCAATCTTGGAACCTTTTACTTCGACCGTTGCGCTTTCGGTAGAAAATTTGAACGCATTATTTAGAATGCGATTTAGAATTTGTTCAAACAAGCGCTTGTCGGCTTTAAATTCTAGCGGTTCGATAGCTTCTGATAGAGTTAGATTTTTTTTCGTCTTCAACGCTTGATTTTCAATATTAATCAAATTTTCAATTGAACTTATAAGAATGGATTGCGGATCTAAATGTAATTGATTCAATTCTGCGCGTACAAGGATTAACACGTCTTCGATAATTTGTTTTAGTTTGTTAGAACTTTTAATTGTACGATCGACATATAGTTTTTGTTCTTCCGATAAAGGGCTTTCATTTAATAGAGACAGAAAATTGATGATAGACGTTAGTGGAGTTTTTAATTCGTGATTAATTAAAATCATAAATTTTGATTTGGCATCGTCTAAAGTTTTTAATTCGTTATAGGCGATTTCGAGTTGTTTTGTTCGAATAGTCAGTTCACGGCCAACAGTGTAACGTTCAACGGCACGATCAACGGTATTTGATAGTTCTACTGGATCCCAAGGTTTAGTGATGTATTGATAGATCTGTCCTTTATTAATTGCTTGTATTACAGATTCTAACTCTGTGAAACCTGTGATCAGAATTCGTATCATATCGGGATACTGTCCAATCACTTTTTCAAGCACCTCAATTCCCGTCATTTCGGGCATTCTTTGGTCGGTTAGGATTAAACTTATTTCGTTACCATACTGCTGGATGACCTCTAGAGCCTGTTTCCCCGAGCTTGCTTTTAGGATGTTGTATTTCTTACGAAAAATGCGCTCGAGAGCTTCAAGATTGTCGTTTTCGTCGTCGACACAAAGTATAGTTGGTTTCACTTGAGTAGTTGATGGCACCATTCCTTAGAATCTACCTGAATTTAAGGTATTTCTTAAGTCTAGTTTTTCAAGAATTAAGTCCAGCGATTAAAAATGAGTCAAGTTTTCTTTCTATTTGGACGATATCCTGAAGGTGATAAAAGAAATTAGGAGAAAACTATGAGATTCTCGAGACTATTGATTGTTGGTGCAATCTTAACATCGATGCACGCCCAAGCACAATATTGGGGTTATGGTTTGCAAGGTGGTTTGCAAGGTTGCGGTTATCAAGTATCTCAGGCTGACGAAGCTAGCAGTTACAAAGACGAAATTGCAGAATTGAAAAAACAGATTGCTGAATGGAAAAAAGAA
>DDTZ01000159.1:0-15945 GCA_002344565.1 Bdellovibrionaceae bacterium UBA2351
CTACCTTTTTTAGACTTTTTATAGAGACCAAATAACTAGACCTACACGTGATTTCAAGTAGATACCGACGCTCCGTTAAAATTGACATTTTACTGGTTCACGAGTTGCCTATCTTTTATCCGCGAGGTAAAAAATAATGTCACATTTTCTTTTAGAAAAGGTTGGTGTTTTTTGGAAAGCACGGGCGATTCTACTTTTTCAACCACACACACAGTCCCTTCAGGAACAGGATTTGTGCGCGAAAATTTTTATGAACTTGCCGAATCGATTCCTAGCTTCGTGTGGACCACCGACGCTCAAGGAAACATAGAGTATTTCAATCGTGAATATCGCTTATATCTAGGAATGGACGTGAGCCAAAACATTATGAAGTTTTGGTCTCAAGCTATTCATGAAAATGATCGTGCGGAATCCTATGCACTCTGGACAAAATGCCTTATTGCTGAGGAAATATTCGAAAAAGAATATCGTCTGCAATCCAGCGACGGAACATACTGTTGGTTTCTCAGTCGTCTGATCCCTATTCGAAATAGCGCAAATCAAGTCTACCGTTGGATTGGCACGGCGACTAACATTGAAAAGCAAAAGAAAATTCTATTTGATCTACAAAATTCGAAACACCGCCTAGAAACTATTTTAGAAGGTATTACGGATGGTGTAACTGCGTTTGATCGCGATGGCAATTTTATCTATGCAAATTCCATTGGTGCGCAAATGTGCGGATTTAAAACCGTCGCTGAAATGTTAGCAACCCCGACCGAAAATATCATGCACCGCTATTTAATCTTAGATGAGCATGGGCAAACCTTCCCAATCGAAAAACTACCCGGTCGCCTGGCCCTCAAAGGAGTTAAAAATCCGCCCGAGGCAGTCGTGCAAATAGAAATGAAGGACACAGGCAAACGCCGCTGGGCAATCATTAGCGCAGCACCCGTACTGGATGACAATGGCGAAGTTCTGTATGCCGTTTCTATATTCCGCGACTTCACTATTCACAAAGAAAATGAGAATTCACTTAAGAGTCGCGAATCTGCTTTTCGACTGATTGCGGAAACAGGTATCATTCTTAATTCATCGTTGGATTACTTAACAACGTTACAAAAATTATGTGAATTAATTGTTCCCCTACTTGCCGACTGGTGCACAATTGATGTGATTTCTGATCCAGAAAATCCTAAAACAATAAATTGGCACTGGAATCCAGCGAAACGAAAATGGGCTGAGGAATACCAAAAAAAGTATCGTCCCGATTGGCGATCTTCAGCCAGCACCATGCGAGTCATAAGCACCGGAAAATCCGAGTTGCATGAGTCGATTTCTAGTGAACTACTTGAAGCCACCATTTCAGACCCAGGGCAGCTAAAAGAAATTAAAAAAATTGGAATGAGTTCTGTTATGTTTGTTCCAATTCTTGCCAATAATAAAGTACTCGGAGCCATTACGTTTGTGGCATCTGAATCTAAACGAAAATTTTCCTCATTTGATTTAACTTTAGCAGAAGATGTTGGACGCCGTGCCGGTTTAGCGATTGACCAGTCGTTACTTTATGAAAGTGAACGTCATGCACGAGAACAAGCAGAAAATGCGAACAATTCTAAATCGACGTTCTTGGCTAATATGTCTCATGAGATTCGTACTCCATTAAATGCGTTAATTGGTTTTAATGAGCTTCTACGTTCTGATTCTTTAAACAAAGAAGAACGCGCCGAATACCACAACATTATTCAACGAAATGGCGAGCTCTTATTGCATCTTATTGACGATATTTTGGATTTATCCAAAGTCGAAGCTGGGCATTTAGCCCTGGAAACAGTCTCTGTCTCGCTTTCTGAGTTACTAGATGAGATTAAGTCATTCAAAACCGCACGCGCGTCTGCCAAAGGACTTAAATTCCTAATGGATGTGGCATCCGATGTGCCAAATGAATTTGTAACAGATCCGCTTCGCTTAAAACAGATTTTAAATAACATCATCGGCAATGCCATCAAGTTTACCTCCAACGGTTTTGTTAAGGTTAACGTTTACTCTGATAAAAATCGAAACAAACTCGTTTTCAAGGTCGCTGACAGCGGCATCGGAATCCTGCCTAAAGATCGTGAGAAATTATTCCAACCATTTAGCCAAGCTGATGCATCTGTCACCAGAAAGTATGGCGGAACTGGCTTGGGTTTAATTTTATCAAAGAGACTAGCTCAACGTTTAGGCGGTGACCTTATCCTAGAAGATGCCAAGGACAATGAAGGAGCAACGTTTACGATTGAAATCGCTTCTGACCTTAAAGCAAATTCCGTTGTTGAAAAAATTAATGTGCTACCGGAAAAGTCAGTTAAAGGCCTAAGAATATTAGTTGTGGATGATTCTATCGACAATCAAGTACTCATCGAACACATGTTGAAATCTCGTGGCGCCACAATTGAGACGGCCGACAATGGCCAGATCGGAATGAACAAGGCACTCGAAAAAGAATACGATATTGTGCTAATGGACGTTCAAATGCCTGTGCTAGATGGTCACTCCGCAACCCGCCTTTTACGCGAAAAAGGTTATTCGCGCCCAATTATTGGCCTTACGGCCCATGCCATGCAAGACGATCGACGTCGCTGCTTAGAGGCCGGCTGTTCAGACTATTTAACTAAACCTATCCGAACAGATAGGTTGATTCAAACGATCAGTCGTCATATCACTTAGTAAATATGGGTAAAAATCATTCACATCATCACCACGGCCACAATCACGGTTCAAGCTCTTCACGCATGGGAGTGGCGTTTTTTCTAAATCTTTTGTTCGCTATTATTGAACTTGTAGGTGGTCTCTATACTAACAGCTTAGCGATCCTCTCGGATGCGTTTCATGACCTGGGCGATGCCTTAGCTATCGCGCTCGCTTGGTTTTTAGAAAAGAAGTCAAAAAAAGGGACCACTCTGGAATTTTCCTATGGATACCGTCGTTTCAGCGTACTTGGTGCATTGATCACCGGCTTGATTCTAATGGGAGGGTCGGGAGTCATTTTAGCGAAAGCGATTCCGCGATTGTTTAACCCTGAAGATACTAATGTCGAAGGTATGCTATTATTGTCAATTTTGGGAATATCTGTAAATGGTTTTGCGGCTTTTCGTATGTCTAAAGGTACTTCGTTAAATGAAAAAATGATTCTTTGGCATTTACTTGAAGACGTCATGGGTTGGGTTGCTATCTTTGTGGGCTCCATAGTCATGATGTTTTACAAACTGCCTATTCTGGATCCTATCATGGCAATCGGTATTGCCGTCTGGGTTTTATGGAATGTCTTTAAAAATATCAAGACGACATTGAACGTATTCTTGCAAGCCATTCCAGCCGGAGTGACTATTTCAAGCGTAACAGAAACAATCAAAAAGGTGGCGCTAGTCAAAAGCGTGCACCATCTACATCTGTGGTCGATGGATGGTGATCACCACATTCTAACGACCCACCTGGTAGTCGAAGACAGCACTACTAAAGATCAAGTTCATCAAATGAAAATATATTTAAAAAAACTATTGCTGACTGAATTTCATATTACGGAAGCCACCATTGAAGTGGAGTGGCCGAATCAATCGTGCACGGATCCAAATCACTAAAAAAAAGCTCCAGAATATTTCTATTCTGGAGCTTTCAAATTTAATCTAACTTTATAGTTTACCAAATTACGATGCGATCTTTATCAGAAAGGACCATCGGTTGACCCGATTTACAGTCGAAGGCTTCTTGGAAACCTGGTTGATGCTTAACTTGTTCGTTAATACGAGCCCAGCCCAAAGCATGCGGATCCGTTTTTAACTGCTTTTCCTTATAACCATCGCGTTTTACTTCACACCATGTGCGTGCGTAGGATACGAAGAACTTTTGCTTATTTTCTTTAGTTCCTTGATTGTCCTTAAACGCCGCCTTGTATGCGAAGCTCAAACCTACAAGGTCTGCTACGTTTTCGCCTAGAGTTAGTTTTCCATTGTGTCCAGCTTTATCAAACTGTTCCACCATACGAGCACCACGCTTTTGAAACTCAGCAAGATCGTTCATTGACATCCACACACGTAAAGTACCTTTGTCGTCATAACGCGAGCCTTGATCATCAATACCGTGACCCAGTTCGTGTCCCATTACCGCGCCCACAGCACCTAAATTCTCTTCTAGTGTATTTTTGTCATCGAAGAATGGATATTGCAAAATTCCCATTGGCATTACGAATTTGTTTTCGCTTGGCGAGAAGTAGGCATTTACAGTTAATGGACCCATACCCCATGCGTCTTTATTAACCGGCTCTTTCATTTCTTTGATCGTTTTCTTGATCAACGCGACTCTTAATTTCTGAGCATTTTTAATCGGCTCGGTAGCAGAGTATTTTTGGATTGGATTGAAGTTCCACTCACGATCAGTTTGGGGTGCAACAACCTGCAATCGACATGTCGTAATTTTCTTTTTAGCTGTCTCTTTAGCTTCAGCAGATAGCCATGTACTTTTGTTAATTCCATCTAATATCGAACTACGAATTTTTTCTGAAATTTCCACTACTTTTTGTTTAGGGAAGTTAGGAAATAATCTTTGCATTAAAACTTCATCTACTTCTTTTTCGAATTCGTTCATCATTCTTAGCGTACAACGCTCTTGACGAACGGGACGAGTTTCAGGACCACCCAAATGCTTCTTGTTAAATGCAAATTTTTTAGCAAAGAACTCAGGGTAACCATCATCCATTAAGCCAGAAGCCGTTCTATATAAATAGATATCCTTAAGAGTCTCTAGATTTCTTTCAGTTAAGTATTCATTATAGAACTTAAATCCTTCAGGAATATTTACGCGAACATTTAGCTTTTTAGGCACGTGCTTGAAATAAACGTCTGCACCGACATTAGGGAACTCTTTTAAGAACTGCGCTTGAGGCATATCACGTTTTTCGCCCCAACGCTGGCGACGTTCTGCTGCTTTCGGATAACGCTGAACAAATTCAGTTTCTAAATTGTACATATTTTCAATACGTACTTTCATTTCTTCAGCCGTCATCGTTGGATAAACGATCTTGAAAAATTCTGTCATAACAGCTTTGTAGTCCGCAACGAGTTCCGGTTTTTCGTAATATCCATGATCCGGTAAGCCCATGAAACTTACGGCCATATAAGCATCGTACACATCTGAATTATCAGAATTTGCAGAGCTATCAAATACGATCAAATTAGATTTACCCGCAAAGAAATTATCAGAGTCCAACTTTAGGAAGTCTTTTACTGTCTTAACCTTTGCAACCGCTTTAACTCGTTCTGCTACTGCCGATTTTTCTTCTTTCGCGCCGGCGCTTTCGTTCATACAGGCCATGTAAAAGTTTTTTATTTGCATCGCACGCGGAGTTAGTTTCTTTTCTTTATCGATATTCGAAAAGAATTCTTTCTTTTTATTCAAAATTCTTTCAAATGAATCGCTAAAAGAAAATGTGTGTGAACTACGATCTGGACGAAGTTCAAATGAGTTTTCAACATCACTGCAAACGTAATCGTGAAAATTCTCACACGCCGAAACCGTCGAGCTCAATGGAAATGTCCGTCTTTCTGGAATTTCACTTGATTTTTTGCTCATTGGTAGCGCCTTAGTATCCGTATTTTGGTGAGCTTGTGCAGTAGTAAATGCAAAAGCAGATAGACCAGCTAACAAAAGTGCTTTCATATATTTTTCCTTCTATTTATAGATATTAGAAAATGATTGATATAATGCTAAGGCGGTCAGAATTTAATGTCATTACATTATATCAGTAATGATATCTCGCAAAAAATGATCACGAAAATTATATGGTAACGAATAATGTCCTTCACCATCGTATAGTTTGAAACGTACATCGGTCAGCTCTTCCTTCATAAATCGTGACCAGATCGGATGAACAACGTCATCGGCGTTTCCATGATATAAATAGTATGGAACTTTAATATCCCTAATTTCAAATCCCCAAGGTTCAAGATAGATTCGCATATCAGACAAAAGTCCGTATGGCCCCTTCATGATCGAAAATTTAAATGTTTCGAACAAAAATGGTCCCATTTCGGGATCATCTAAAACTTTTCTGTCAATTGGGCTAAAACCTTCAAAGTCTGAAATTAAAATCTGATCAATGCGATCCGCATTTCGATTGTAAAGGCGCTCTACAAAAAATTCTAACGCAGGCCTAGGTAACATTTTATTCATTAGGTATATTTTCTTTTGAGCTTGGTTTAAAAATGGAAATTTTTTTAACTCCATAGGACCTATTCCATTAATAGATAAAGTCGCTTGAACTCGGTGCCCTAAAAAAAACGAAACAGCTGCGGCGTAGGGCCCGCCACCGCTTACACTGAGGACGACGAATTTTTGATGTCCTAGACGAGTCATGAGTTCATCCGCATTTTCGGCATATTTTTTTAAACTAAAATCTGGCTCATGCTCGGCAATTCCATATCCAGGTCGATCCATGGCAATCATGAAAAAGTCGTGCTCATAGATACTACCTTTTAGCAACATCTGGCCCTGTTTACCCGTGCCTGGAAAGCCATGAACAAATAAAATCGGTTTTGCTGAGGGGTTACCATACGTATAATAGTGAATTTTTTTGTTATACTTCGAAGTGAATGAATGAGCCTGCATTTCCATATTCGTATGTTTGAATGTAAACTGATAACTTAAAAAGTTCAACTTGAACTCTGACAAAATATCTCTAACCTTTAAACTTATGAATCTAATAGATATTTCAATTAAACGCCCCGTATTTGCATGGATCTTGATGAGTGCGCTAATCATATTTGGCGCCGTTGGTTTGAATCGAATGGGTGTAAGTCAGCTGCCTGATGTGGATTTTCCCATTTTAGATATTTCAGTTAGTTACGAAGGCGCTGCGCCCGAGCTAATTGAAACAGAAATTCTAGACCCAATCGAACAAAGGTTATTGAATGTCGAAGGCATAAAGGAAATGAAGTCTTCTGCTCGCCAAGGAACAGGAAGCGTTCGACTTGAATTTGATATTAATAGAAATATTGATGTAGCTTTACAGGAGGTTCAATCGAATCTTTCTCAACTAGTTCTACCTAAAGAAATCGACCCACCCGTCATTAGAAAATCGAATCCGGAAGAAGACCCCATCATGATGCTTGGGGTGTATTCGGAGGATTCGAAACTGAACATGATTAAGTGGATCGATAATTACTTTCTTGATCAACTCCAATTTATACCCAACATTGGAGAAGTTTCCATTGCCGGCTTCTCTGCCAGGAATTTGCGTGTATGGGTGGATCCAGTTAAACTGCGCAAACATGACTTAACTATTATAGATGTTCTTGAAGCCATATCTACTCAACATATTGAATCGGCGGCTGGCCAGTATGTTCATATGTCTCAAGAATTGCGGGTCAAATGGCAAGGTGAGCTATTGAACGTCGAAGAATTCGGAAATATTCGCATTCTTCGCCGCGGTGGACAGATGGTTCAGCCACAGACTGCGTTGAAAATTAAGGACGTCGCAAAAGTCGAAGAAGGTCTTAGCGATGTTCGTCGCCTAGCCCGCATCAAAGGCAAAGACGCGATATTTGTCAGTGTAAAAAAACAACGTGGTACAAATGAAGTGACTCTAGCCGAAACCGTAAGAAAAAAAATAGACACTATGAAGCCAAATTTCCCAGCAGGCTACACCGCTCAAGTCAATATCGACTTCACGCTTCCGACCAAAGCGACGGTTCGATCGACCTTGGAAAAATTAGTGTTCGCGGGATCCATCACAATTATTATCTGCTTCTTGTTTTTAGGAAGTATTCAATACGCGGTAAATATTCTATTTTCGATTCCCACGTCAATATTGGGTGCATTTATTATTTTATATTTTTCGAAAATGACTTTGAACTTGTTTACACTACTGGCGCTGACGCTTGCAATTTCCATTGTGGTAGATGATGCCATCATGCTTTTAGAAAATATCGTTCGACATTTCCGTATGGGAAAAAGCCCAGAAGTTGCCTCTTCCGAAGGTTCTAAAGAAATTTTGCCATCAGCCGTAGCCGCCTCGCTATCCGTAATCGCAATTTTCTTACCTGTTATATTTATGGATGGAATTTGGGGTAAATTCTTCTATCAATTTGGCGTGACAATGTCCGCGGCAATTTTACTTTCGTTGCTAGAAGCCGTCACTATTACTCCCATGAGAGCGGCAGCCTTCTTGTCATCAAATGCCAAAGTTTCAAAATTCGAGAAATATGTAGACCACATCTCTGAAAAAGCTGCTCATGGTTATCAGAGAATTTTAGTTTTATGCTTAAAGTTTCCTAAAACAGTCGTCTTTGTGTCGCTTCTTATCTTCGTAATTTCTTTAAAATTAATTCCGTCAGTTAAGAAAGAGCTTTTACCGCCGCAAGATCAGAACATCATTCTTCTAACAGCGATGACAACTCCGGGAAGTTCACTAGATTCAACCTATCGAAAGTCACTAGAGATCGAAGAGGTAGTTAATAAACGCGAGGAAATTGCGGGATATATTGTTAGCGTTGGGCTAGGTGGAATGAGCCCTACCGTTAACAACATCTTCATCCCAATCTATCTAAAACCAAAAGAGCAAAGAAAATTATCTCACCTAAAAATTATGGATGAACTACGTGAAAAATTTAAATCCATCAAGGGTGTTCGAATTCAAATGCGTGATATATCTGCCCGCGGGATTACATCGGGCCGATCATTTCCGGTAGCATTTAATTTGCGCGGTCCTGATTTAATGGTTTTAAAAGAGAAAGCCGAAGTCATCATGAAAAAACTAACAGAGTTTCAATTGGCGCAAGATCTAGATACAGATTTTAAATTAGGATTACCCGAATTGAAAATCGCCCCAAAATCCCAGGGGGAATTATACAACATGGGGTTAACTAAAGAAACGATCAGCCGGACTCTAGCTGCGTCCGTGGGCGGCGTACGCCAAGGACGTTATACGGCGGATGGAAAACGCTATGATATTCGAGTAAAAATTCCTGATGTCATTATAAACTCCGAAGACGAGATCGGCTCGTTAGGTGTGCGAAATATTTTTGGAAATATTTTGTCTTTATCAAGCGCAGTAAATATGGAAAAGATCGGCTCAATGCAAACTATCACTCGGATTAATCGTCAACGTACGATTTCGGTATTCGGCTCTCTCTTGCCCGGCGCTTCGCAGAGTGACATCTTGAAAAAAGCCCAAGAAATCGCAGAGAAGGAACTACCAGATGGTTACAGCTTTGCCCTTGAAGGCGCGGCTTCGGGATTAAATGAAGCATTTTCTACGCTAACCTCAGCACTGTTAATCGGCATACTTGTCGCCTACATGATTTTAGCAATTCAGTTCAACTCATTTATTCATCCCGTAGTTATTTTGATTGCGTTACCATTCAGTATTACGGGCGCCTTTCTCGCTTTATGGATGGCGGGCGTATCGTTAAATCTATTTAGTTTTATCGGAATTATCGTATTAATGGGAATTGCAAAAAAGAATTCCATCTTATTAGTGGAGTTTACGAACCAAATGCGAGAACGCTTTGGAGTCAAAGCCGATTATAACGACAGCAAAGATCGCGAACTTGTGAAGAAATCGCTTCTCGAGGCCTGCCCGATTCGCTTGCGCCCAATCTTAATGACGTCAGTCGCCACCGTAGCGGCCGCACTGCCTCTGGTTCTTGGAAATGCGATGGGTTCGGAAACGCGCCTACCGATGGGTCTAACCATTATTGGAGGTAGCATTATTTCAACGGTATTTACTTTATTTGTAGTTCCGGCGTTATACTTAATGATGAGCCGATTAGAAAAAGCCAAGCCACTTCATTAAGTGCTTGGCCTATTTTTTCAAAAATTATCCCAATTCAACGATTCGATTAAATACTAAGGCGCCCGGTTTTGATTCGACGCTATCTAAACAGAAATACCCTGTGCGTTCAAATTGATACTTTTTGTTAACGTCAGCATCTTTTAGGCTCTGCTCTAGCTTCGCCGTTTTTAATACAGTCAAAGAGTTAGGATTTAAGTTACTCTTGAAGTCTTGTCCTTCAGGCACATTCTCTGGATCGGGAACTTTAAAGAGACGCCCATACAAGCGAACTTCGGCGTCCACACTGTGTTTCGCTGACACCCAGTGAATGATGCCCTTAATTTTTTTACCTTCAGCCGTAGGTTTTCCGCCCAAAGTCACAGGATCATAACTACATTTTAGTTCTGTAATTTTTCCAGAGGCATCTTTGATTACGTCTTCACATTTGATGACATATGCATTTCTTAGACGAACTTGTTGTCCAGGTGCCATACGGAAAAAATCAGCATCCGGCTTTTCCATAAAGTCTGATCGATCGATATATACTTCATTAGAAAAATAAACTCTACGTTTTCCATACGCTTCGTTTTTTGGGTGGCTAGAAACCATTAGTTCTTCGGTTTTATCAGCCGGGTAATTAGTGATCGTTACTTTAATAGGGTCAAGAACAACCATCGCACGGTAAGCTACTTTATCTAAATCTTCACGAACACAATCCTCAAGAATTTCAACATCGATCAAACTTTCAGCCTTTGCTACACCTATACGCTTAGCAAAATTTCGCATAGCTTCCGCAGTGTAACCGCGACGACGAATACCAGAAATCGTTGGCATGCGTGGATCATCCCAGCCGGTCACTAGCTTTTCTTTTACCAATTGAAGTAATTTTCGTTTACTCATCACTAAATAGGTCATGTTTAAACGTGCAAATTCATACTGACGAGGCTTTGCCGGAACTGGAACATTGTCTATACACCAATCATAGAACGGCCTGTGATCTTGGAATTCTAATGTGCAAATAGAATGTGTAATTTTCTCGATTGCATCACTCAAAGGATGAGCGTAGTCGTACATTGGGTAAATGTTCCATTTATTACCGGTATTATGATGGTGTACTTTTTTAATTCGGTACAACAACGGATCACGCATATTCATGTTTGGCGATTGCATATCAATCTTTGCACGCAACGTATGCGTACCATCTGCAAACTCACCATTTTTCATTTTTTCAAATAATTCCAAATTTTCGGCGATGGACCGATTACGAAATGGAGAATCTTTTCCCGGACGATTAAAATCACCTCGAGATTCTTTAACTTGTTCTTCTGTTTGGCTATCTACATAGGCTTTGTTTTCTTTAATTAAATATACAGCCCAGTCATATAATTGCTGAAAATAGTCCGATGCGTAGAATAGGTTTTCATTCCAATCAAAACCTAACCATTTAACGTCGGCTTTGATTGATTCGACATATTCGACATCTTCCGTTACAGGATTAGTATCATCAAAACGTAAATGGCAACGACCATTATAATCTTTAGCTAAACCGAAGTTTAAACAAATCGATTTAGCATGGCCAATGTGAAGATACCCATTTGGCTCTGGAGGAAATCGAGTCACTACCTGCCCACCATGAGTATTATTTTTGATATCTTTTTCAACGATTTGTTTTAAAAAATTTTGTGCTTCTACTTTTTGTTCCATATAAATCCTACTAAGTGCTTAACAAGTTTAACTTTTTATGTAATTAAACTCAACTAAATGATTCAAACGATCTTACGACACTCTGATTTTACTATCATCAGCAAACCCGAAGGCCTCAGCTGCCATAACGAAGACAATTCACTAATACAACAAATGGGAGAAGGCTGGCACTTAGTAAACCGCATTGATCGCGAAACCAGCGGCTTAGTCGTAATAACGCAGAGATCAGATCTGCAGAATGATATTCAGATCGCATTAACTCAAGGTAAAAAGTTTTATTCTGCTGTTCTGAGGGGCAATATGCCACAAGACGCTGGCCCGTCGTCTGGCGCGTGGCATGAGTGGAATTTTCCTATTTCTGATCACGGTGAAGGAAGAGACAATCCCCAGGGCCGCCCGGAGGATCAAAAGGAATCAAAAACTCTTTATCGCGTCAGGCAAAGCAATTCTTACTTTTCTCTGGTTACCTGCCAAATCTTAACCGGACGACAACATCAAATCCGCAAGCACAGCCGCTTGGCAGGCCGGCCTATTGTTGGTGATACTCGCTATGGCAACATCAAAGACATAGAACGAATCGCTAAAATTTATAATTTTCATCGAATGGCATTGCACTCATGGCAGCTAGAATTTAAATGGAAAGGTGATACCATCCAATGTGAATCACCTGTTCCTGAATCATTTTTCAAATTGTTTGAACCAGCTCAGTAATTATAGCGGCGCAGCAGGCGATTCTGAGCCAATAGCTGGCTTCGATGGCTCAGAGTTTACATCCATTTTCGTATATTCGATACGTGTGCGTCTTTTGCTTAAATGATTCTCTGAGGTAATCACTTTTGCGCGCCATACTTTATCTTTCATTTTCTTATAATCTAGATATTCAACAGTCGAAATCTTTTTACTCCCATTGTAATACGTCACTTTTACTGGGTAAAAATTTTTCTTATCATAGTATACCAAGAAGTGACTTAAACTATTATTCTGATTTTTAACCGCGGTATATGTTATATGATATTTTTTATCGATCCCAAATGGTGTTGGGAATTCAGTATTAAAAAATGAATAAGCAAATATATCCGCGCTTAATCCCATCTTTTGAAACTCAATAGTTTCCACAGGTTTGTCCCCAGCCATATCTTGGATTCGCAAAGTTTCTGGGTTTAAATCACTCACGGAATATTTAAACACATGGACCTTATCTGAGTCAGAGTGGGTGATTTTAATTTCTGCGACTTCAGTCTTGGCCCGCAATGCATTCAGGACTTTTGAACGTAATTCATCGTTGGTTTGAGCTTTCGCTTCCAAAAACATAATGTTAAACAGGAATAATATCGTCTTCATCAGCATGGTTGGTTCCTTGTGATAACTCTGTTAAGACCTTTGTCGGCCAGTTTAAGGTCTTGCTTAATGGAAAAATTGAGTATTTTTAACTAGACCTAAGCCTGTGCCGAAAGGTTCACGTGTCGCACTTTTTGACAGCCATGAAAGACTTTCGTGGCTAGAAATACGACATCGCGCCGGCCCCTAAGATATGGAATAACTAGCGATTTAAACCCGAGGAGTTCAGATGCATATTTTAAAAATCGCCCCCGTTTTAGCTTTGCTTTACTCTGCAACCACGATGGCTCAAGTTAGCTTTGATTCAAACAGAGGAACTCTACATATTGAAGCCGCTGGACAAAATGGTTCCGATGGCAGAGACGGATCAAATTCATACTATTCTCGTGGTTCTAGCGGCGAGGATGGCGGTCGAGGCACTGACGGTGGAGATGTAACTCTATCAATTAATTACACAAACGGCTCAAAAACTGCCGTAGAAGTGCAGATTCAAATTCCTAATAAGGGTGTTAATTTCAAAAATGAATTCAGCCTACAACAACTTAAAAATATAGTGATCAGTGCACGTGGCGGCAACGGCGGCGATGGCGGCGACGGTGGAAACGGCGGCGATGGCAGCGACGGCCGTGACGGTTGGGACGGATGCCCTCCTTCAAGTGGTTCAAGTGGCAGCGATGGTGATAGTGGTGGTGATGGCGGTGACGGCGGCGATGGCGGCCGCGGTGGTCAAATCAAGATTTATATTCCTGAATTTCAATCAGAACTTTTAATGTTAGTTAAAGGTATGGACAACTCTCCTGGCCGTGGCGGTGACGCTGGTAGTGGCGGCCGTGGTGGTGATGGCGGTGACGGCGGCGATGGCGGCCGAAACACCTGCGAACAAGGTGGAAGTGATGCTTGGGATGGCAGCGATGGGTCTGACGGCCGCAATGGCAGCAGCGGCTCAAGCGGCTACTCTGGCACAAGTGGATCTCACGCGTTTATTTTGTCTGGCACCAGCTACACAGAAAAATATCACTTAGAAATTAAGAATCTAGAATATGAGGATGAAAACCTCGACGGGATTATCGAATACGGCGAAAAAATTTCCGTTAGAAAACTGACGTTAACCAACACATCTTCAATGCCGTCTCCCAAAGATATCAAGCTTAGTGGTTTAGATGGTGTAGCCGCAGAATTCGAGTGGATTAATTCAGACGAAGTTGGCCCCATCAAGTCTCTAGCTAGAAATGAAAGCATTGTTATCCAAATCCCTGCCGGGGCTATGGAGCTACAAGCAATGAACATGAAACGCTATGAAGATACTCAGACGCGCATTCCTCTTGGGTTTACCAAGGCCGCGCTGCTCGGACTATTCGATCAACTACCGACAGCATCTATCAAACGCTTAGGGACCGTATCGATCACACGACCTCAAGAAAAACTTTTCTGGGGACAGTCTCGCTCTCTTGATTTGACTATCTTAAACCAGTCGGCACTACCGATGGGCAAAGGAACTTCACGTAACGTGTGGCTAAAAGCAACATTGAAATCTAAATCAATTTCAGTGAAAGACATCAAGCTAGTTTATGGACAGACCGAATTCAATTTTGACGACAAAGGTGAAGCTATTGTTGAGCTTGAACAGCTAAACAAAGGCTCGAACACAGTAAAATTAGATTTTACTGTTGCCAAACGCACAGAAATGTTTGCAGAGGCCATTTTAGAATTTAGCTTAATTCGTTCGGCTGTCCGTCCAACTAACCATGACTTTAGGGAAGTCGTTGATAGTAAGGCAGCAAAAATTTCTTTTGCCAAAGATCTAATTGCCGAAGCACACACATTTATCTTGCCGCTGAAGGAAAAAATATACTGTACGTTTGGTCCTAAAAACAGCAAGCGTCGGGTGAAGCAGATTTCTATCGTAAAACAAGCAAATAGTTCAACGGTTGAGTTTGGCTTGACTCTGTCTCAATTGATATTCTTTAAGAAACAGTTACCTAAGATTTATAATGGCCGTCATGAACTATCCGTGTACTTAGAGGATCTGAAAGCAAAAAAATTGACCGGACCCAAACTCGTTTCATTTCTAAATGACTACGTGAAACCGGGTACGGCAACCACAATGGCCTCTACAAAGCCAGAATGGGTTATTAACAATTGCTTTCAAAAGACTAAATAAGTTATAAAAAAGCGGTGTCTGGATCTGCATTTACTTCTATCCGCTTTATTTCCTCTGGTGATGAATATTACGACCTGATTGTTGATGAAATCAATCAAGCTCAGGTCGAAATTCAAATCGAAAGCTATATTTTTGATTTTGATCCTATTGGAAAACGAATTCTACTCGCTCTTGCGGAGGCAAGACAGCGCAATGTCGTTGTCCGATTGATGGTAGATGGTATCGGTTCTCTGACGTCGATTTCGCAGATACGTGAATACTGCCAGGTACATAAAATTCAATTCCGGGTTTATCGAGCCATCCCCTATATCGGGTCTATATTCAAACATTTTACGCGATTTTTAAAGGCCACCAACCGCAGGAATCACCGCAAAGTCGTCGTTATAGACAAAACCAAAGCATTTGTGGCCAGCTTTAATATATCTCGTGTCCATTCCGAAAAGGAAAGTGGATCAACTGCTTGGAAAGATTTAGCTGTCTTGGTTCAAGGACCGGAAGTTAAAAAGATCTCCAGCTTAACAGACGCATATTGGCTGCGGTTTCCATTCTCCGTAATGAATCGACATAAGCGAATTACCTTCCTTCGCGTTCGTTCTACACACTCGATGGCGTCACGCCGTCTTGCCAAAAAGCAATTAATCGAAAGAATAAAGATTTCCCAAGAACATGTAAGAATCTTAACGCCCTATTTTGTCCCGTCTAGAAAAGTCATCCGTGCGCTTATCATGGCAGCTAAAAAACACGGCCAAGTGGAAATTATCGTTCCAAACCGCAGTGATTTTATTGTTGTGGATTTAGCTGGCCGATATGTTTTGCGCAAACTACTTAAATACAAAATTAATGTCTACCAATACCAGCCAAGCTTTATGCACGCAAAGTCAGTAATCATCGATGATTGGGCCTCCTTAGGCAGCCATAATTTTGTATTTAAGTAGATCGGAAGAGCACAGTCTGA
>DDTZ01000159.1:16197-16598 GCA_002344565.1 Bdellovibrionaceae bacterium UBA2351
TATTCATGATTTAGAAATGGATATAACATTAGAAGGTGAAAATGAACTAAAACCACTTGAGCATTATTGGGAAAATCTAAAGCTGAACTCCCGTTTGATATCAAAAGAAGAGTTAGATAAGGATTCCTTTTTTATTCGACTATTGTGTCGCTTCTCTTTTTGGTTTAAAAATTGGTTATGAAATATAAGTTTATTACTTTTAATATTCATAAAGCTCGTTCAACATTCCTTTTGAATAATACTTTAATAAAAATTAAAGAAGCAACAAACTCACTACCCGTCGATTTTATGTTTATCCAAGAACTGGTTGGAAGTGGTGCTGACTTTATTCCAAAAGAACTAACCTCTAAGATTTCGTCTCAGATGGAATTACTTGCAGATTCTATTTGGACAGATCACTG
>DDTZ01000072.1:0-15255 GCA_002344565.1 Bdellovibrionaceae bacterium UBA2351
TGCCGAACCGTCTTTAGCACCCAGTTTGTATTCAACAGTATCTCGCAACGAACCAAGATTGCTGAGTGAATAAATCGCCATACCTTCACGGATACCGCGATAATAGTTATAACGATCACTTTCAATTCGTCCGTACGCTGCAACCACTGCATTCGCCATACAACGAGCATTGTTGTCGGCCGTGTTTCTTACTTTGTTAATATCAACTCTGTCGGTAGTTGGCTGAACCACTTGTGGTGGAGGATTGTTTCCACCGCCGCCACCTGGATTTGGCGTGTGACCTTGGCTATTGCCACCTTGACCGCGAGGAACCGTTTCCGAACCTACGTTACGACCGCTCACTTGGATGACTAAATTATCACCTGGACCAACGATACCACCACGAAATGTCGTCTTGAAACAGCCGTTCGCATCGGTACGGCCGCCACGATTCATATCGCTACCATTTTTTAAAATTTTATAAACTTCATTTCGAGGAAGATTACATGTTTCCATCGAGTAATCCGCACCACCGACATTAGAAATCGCCGCTGGATCACGATCTACTTCATGAGCCTGACTAGCCCCCACCGGAAACGCAGTTTCCGTCTGAGCCACTTTAGAAGTGCTTGAACACGACACAATAGTCAGCCAAGCAAGTATCACTACTAACTTTCTCATAGTTAACCTTTCATAATTTTATGTTTAAGTTTGTTCCCCGCCACAGTATTGCAAGGAAACCGCACAGAGAAATAGTCCAGTTTTCAAAGGGCTGGGTTTTGTAAAGCGTGCTCTTTTGGCGAGTTTCAAAATTTTGCTGAGAAAGGAATTAGTTACGGGGGAATACTGACAGAATACCGAGGACGTCTTCGATGTGAAATTTCTTTTGTGGTCGTGGCCGGTTCTTTTTGGAAGATCTTCGGTTTGTCGGCAGCGGTTTGGAGTTGCGGTTGCAGTTCCGGTACGGTTTAGGTTTTGGTTATGGTTGAGCTCGAAGATTCAAAACGACTTTAGATAAGAGATTCGCGAAGTCCGAAAGAGCACAATTTTTCGAAGAAAAATCAGCGAGAAGAAAAAAAATCACCAGCCCACAACGAGCGCTTTCTATTAGCGCTGCGGCCGAGGCGACTAGGAGGCCCCGGGGGCGCCTAGTCCGCGGAGGCGTGGCACAGCCACGTCGCACAAGTGGGCCGACGACGGCAACGACAGCCCCAGCGCTAATAGAAAGCGCGGGAGCCAAGATTAGTGGATGTCTTGAAGCGATACTGAAACCATGGTTGACACGCCTCGCTCTTGCATCGTCACGCCGTATAGTTTTTTGGCTACTTCCATCGTGTGTTTATTATGCGTAACTACGATGATTTGTGAACGTTTTGCCATCTCGCGAACTAGGTCGTTGAAACGGAATACGTTGGCGTCATCAAGTGGAGCATCAACCTCATCCAGTAAGCAATAAGGAGATGGTTTTACTAGGAAGATCGAGAATACTAACGCTACCGCTGTTAGGGCTTTTTCACCACCCGACATAAGCGTTACGTTTTGCATTTTCTTGCCCGGAGGACGTGCGATGATTTCGATACCCATTTCTGATTTTTCTTCATTTTCGTGAAGCTCAAGTTTCGCTTCACCACCACCAAATAGAACTGGGAATACGCGAGTGAAACGATCGTTAACTAGATCGAATGTCTCTTTGAATTTCTTAGAGCAGATACGGTTAATACGATCAATTACGCGACGTAATTGTTCTTTCGCTTCAACTAGATCGTCATACTGTTTTGTTAGGAACTCATAACGTTTAGTTGTTTCATCGTATTCTTCGATCGCTGAAAGATTAACTTCACCGATACGAGATAATTTTTCTTTTAATTCTTTTAATTCAGTTTCTGCTAAGTATGAATCACCTGTGCGATCTACGTACTTGTGAACGACTTCTGGTAATTGCAACATGTAACGTTCGCGAACTTGATCTACCAAGTACTGTTCTTTCAAACGGGCTTGATCTAGTTTTAACTGAGCATCGTTCATCAATGATAGACGATCATTTTTAGCTTTCTGTAAGCTCGCTAATTGATCTGCGTATCCAGATAACGAGTTCGACATTTCTTCGAACGTATTCTTACCCATCGAGAAATCTGATTTCAATGCTTCTAAATCATTTAACCATTTTTCGAACTCAATTTTCTTTTCTTCTAGAGCGTACTGGCTTTCAGACATTTTCTCTGAGTACATTTCTGTTTCTTCAGTCATACGCGATAATTGAGATTGAAGATCAGATAAAGATCTAGAAACCATATCTAACTGACGAGTAACACCCGTGTATTCTTGGCTCTTTGTCGCAAGTTCCACTTGAAGTTCAGTTACGACTTGCTGTAACTCAGGGAAACCCTTTTGGGTTACTTCTAGTTCAGAATCTAATGATTGAACGAGCTCTTCGATTTCGTGTTTTTTCAAACGCGTCTCTTCAGAACTTGCTGTGAATTCGTTTTGTTTTTCATTCAACGCATTTAAATTATCTTGGATTTTCTTAATTTCACGATCTTGTTTTTCAACCGCGTACTGTGCGTTTACTAGTTCTTGTTCCGCGCGGTCCAAGTCTTTTTGCAATTCACGTACTTTGATTTCTTGTTCGATCTTGCGTTTTTGAGCGCCTTCAAAATCAGTTACAATTGTTTGTAATTGCTCTTCTAATTTTTTCAAAGCCATCTGAGCTAATGATAATTTACCAGCCCATTCGTCTTTTTGAGCGGTTAATTCTTTAATTTGGTTTTTACGATGCAAAATACCTGATTCAGAATTTTCTTTAGACCCACCCGAGATCACGCCTTCATGAGTTACCGAATCACCATCCATAGTTACGAATGTCCAACCCGGGAACTGTGAACGCAGTTCTACGGCGCGGTTGAGATCTTCAACTACGGCGATATTGTCGACAAAGTAGCTTACTGATTTTTCAAATTCAGGTTTCGATTTTACAACATCACGAAGTAAAACTTTTACGCCTTCAAGACCTGCTGGCGTTTGTTCAGTCATATCTTGTCTTGAAGAGTCCACCGACAAGAAGCTTGAACGACCTGAACGTGAGTTTTTCAAATACTGAATGGCATCCACACTGGCCTTAGGATCTTGCGCTAACAACATTTGTAAACGCTGCCCCAGCGCAGATTCCATTGCGACTTCGTAACCTGGTTCAACTTCCACTACATCTGAAACCGGTTGGAATTCAGAGAATGAAGAATCGTCAGATGCAGGGACATCGGTTTCGTATGTTGTTACACTACCATCCGCATGCATTTCTGTTTGCGTAGCTGTTTGTTTCTTTTGAACTTTAGATTTTTGCCACAATAGAACCGACTTAACACCCGATTCGAAACCTTCAAAGCTAGATTGCAAGTTTTCTAAACCGTACAAGCTTGATGTCGTACGACCTAATAGATCTTTGAACTCTTCCACTTCTTCTTTTTTCTCGAAGACTTGTTGATTCAAGATTTTTTTGTTCGCTTCAAATGAATCTACGTCGCTATTTAAATCTAATGATAATTGGCGATTTTTTTCTAACTCCCCAAAAATGCGATTTCTACGTGACTCAAACTCCATGTGCTTTTCACGCAATTCATTAAGAACTAGAGTTTCATTGCCCTCTTTTTCTTCAAGGTCAGTGATTTGATTATCTAAACCTTGAGTTTTAGCTTCTAAGGCATTCAATGACTGGCCAACGGCGAACAATTCGCGACGTTTTTCAGTTAATAAATCATCGACTTCTTGGATACGAGCTTGGTCACGTTTGAACACTTCATTTTTATCAGCGAACTGGGCTGAAAGCGTATCAACATCCGTTTTTAACTGCTCTGATTGTTCTTTTAAGCTGTCTTGATCACGCACAAGAAGCTCTAAACGAGCTTGTTGTTCTTGCATCAAATTACCAGTCATTTGTTCGTTACGGCGGGCTTGTTCGATTTCAAAACGTAGCTCTTGAATTTCCATTTCTTTTTTAGAAACTTGAGACTGTTTTTCGTAATATGAGTTTTGAAGTGTTTCGACTTCTTTTTCTTTTTCCAAAACTTGTAGTTTTAAAGTTTCAAAATCAGACTGTAATGAAGCTAATTGAGATTCGCCTTCAACTTCCATCGCTTGCGCTTCGTTGAATAGACGTTGAGCTTCATCCGCTGTGTTTTTTAATTCTAGGTATTGTTTAGATGATAACCAAAGATCTAAATCCTCAACTTGGTTTTTCAAGTTACGGTAACGTTCTGCACGTTGTGCTTGTCTTTGCAATGAATCGATCTGACGTTTTAATTCGCCGATGATGTCTTGTAGACGTACTAAGTTTTGATCTGTTTGTTGTAATTTTCTTTGAGATTCTTTTTTACGAGCTTTGAATTTTGTAATACCCGCCGCTTCTTCGATCAAGTGGCGACGATCTTCTGGCTTTGAAGTGATGATCTTACCGATCATACCCTGCTGGATAATAGAAAAACCTTTTGAACCGGCACCCGTGTCCATGAAGATTTCTTGAACGTCTTTTAGACGAGCTGGTTCTTTATTGATGAAGTATTCACCTTCGCCGTTTCTGTGTAGACGACGAGTCACCATGATTTCGGTGTGTTTTAAATATTTTAGCGGGAATGGACCGCCATCATTTTCAAGCGTCAACGAAACTTCACACATTCCAAGTGGCGCGTAACCTTCCGCACCGGCAAAGATAACGTCGGTCATTGTCGATCCACGCAAATCTTTAGCGGACATTTCACCCATAACCCAAACTAAACCGTCCACGATATTTGATTTACCGCAACCGTTCGGTCCAACGACACCCGTAATACCGGCATCGAATTGAATGACTGTTTTATCTTTGAAAGACTTAAAACCAACCAGTTCTAATTTTTTAATTCTCAATGGAGTTCCCTCTTCTAACTTTTTCTAGATACGTACAACAAAAAGGCCCGCGAAGCTCAAGTCTATTTCTGGACCTGGGTCTAGGCAAGCCTTTGGCTAGACTTTCCGCTAGGAAAGCCATTGGATTGTGGAAAAGTTTTACTTATGTTTCAAGAAATTTTTCTTAAAAACCCAAACTTTTAATGCTTGAGTTTCTGAGAAACTAATGTGGCGCGTGCTGCTGCCAGTCGAGCGATGGGCACTCGATACGGGGAACAGCTGACGTAATCTAGGCCTACACTATTGAAAAACTCAATAGATTCAGGGTCTCCGCCATGCTCACCGCAAATCCCAACTTTCAACTTTGGTTTTGAACGGCGCCCATTTTCAGTGCCCATACGAACCAAGGCTCCAACGCCTTGCGTATCGATTGTCACAAACGGATCTTTAGCAAAAAGACCTTTTGTCACATAAGTGCCTAAAAAACGCCCAGAATCGTCACGTGATAGGCCCAAAGTTGTTTGAGTCAAATCGTTCGTACCGAAGCTGAAAAAGTCAGCATGATCAGCAATCGCTTCAGCCATCACTGCGGCACGAGGAAGTTCGATCATCGTTCCAATTAAGTATTGGAACGTTACGCCTTTTTCTTTTTGCACGCGTACGACTTCTTTGTTCGCCAGATCGCGTAGCTCTTCTAATTCTTTTTCCATCGCAATCAATGGGATCATGATTTCTGGAACTAGAGTCACACCTTGTTTTACTAAATCGGCAGCCGCTTCTGCAATGGCGCGAACTTGCATCACGTAAATTTCTGGATACGTGATCGCCAATCGGCACCCACGGTGACCCAGCATCGGATTGAACTCGTGCAAGTTTTTAATTTTTGCATGAAGTTTATTTTCGTCCCAACCAATACGTTTTGACAGGTCCGCAATTTCTTTATCTGTGTGAGGCAAAAATTCATGCAAAGGCGGATCTAGTAAACGAATCGTAACCGGGTAACCCTGCATGATTTTAAATAGCTCGCTGAAGTCCTGACGCTGCATCGGCAATAGTTTCGCAAGCGCACGTTCACGGTCAACTTTTGAGTCCGCCAAAATCATTTCACGAACCGCATCGATACGATCCGCACCGAAGAACATATGTTCTGTACGGCAAAGGCCGATACCTTGTGCACCGAAATCACGCGCGGTTTGCGCATCTTTTGGCGTGTCGGCATTTGCACGAACCGCCATGCGACGTTTTTTATCAGCAACACCCATGATCGTTTCAAAATAAGTATCTAGCTTAGGTTCTACGGTTTTAACCTCGCCCAAGAATACTTCGCCCGTTCCACCATCCAGAGTGATCACATCACCCTTTTTCAAAACGTAGCCTTTTACTTTCATTGTCTCTTGGCGGTAATCAACTTCGACTTCACCACAACCTGCTACGCAGCATTTACCCATACCACGTGCCACAACGGCTGCGTGCGATGTCATACCACCACGAGTAGTTAGGATACCTCGAGCAGCGACCATACCCGCAATGTCTTCCGGAGACGTTTCAACGCGGACAAGGATTACTTTGTGGCCTTTTTCTTTCCACTCAACGGCTTCTTCTGACGAGAACACGATCTGACCGTGCACGCCACCTGGGCTGGCTGGTAAGCCTTTTGCCAATTGAGTTTTGTGGGCCTTAGGATCTAATGTTGGATGCAATAGCTGATCTAAAGACGCCGGATCCACACGAAGGATCGCTTCATCTTCCGTAATTAGCTTTTCGTTAATCATATCGCACGCGATACGTAATGATGCCGCTGCCGTACGTTTACCGTTACGAGTTTGCAGCATCCAAAGTTTTGATTTCTCGATTGTGAATTCGATGTCTTGCATATCGCGGTAGTGTTTTTCTAATTTTTGATAAATCGCAACTAGTTCGCCATAGGCTTTTGGCATAATTTCTTCTAACGATTTATGACTCGTACCTTGCGCTGACTGAATTGTTAATGGCTGCGGTGTTCTGATACCAGCCACAACATCTTCACCCTGGGCGTTTACTAGGAATTCACCGTAGAATAGTTTTTCACCCGTAGACGGATCACGTGTGAACGCAACGCCTGTCGCTGAATCATCACCCATATTTCCAAATACCATCGATTGTACATTGACCGCTGTTCCCCATGATGCCGGGATGTTGTGGAGTTCACGGTACGTGATCGCACGCGGAGTATTCCACGAGCGGAAAACTGCAGAAACTGCGCCCCATAATTGTTCCCAAGGATCTGCCGGAAACGAGTGACCAGTGATCTGGTGAACTAGATCTTTGAACTTTTTTACTAATTTTTTTAGATCATCGACGGTTAGTTCCGTGTCTAAATGATATTTCTTTTCTTCTTTTAAATCTTCCAATGTGACTTCAAGTAGGGATGAGTTCATTCCCATTACAACGTCGGAGTACATTTGAATAAAGCGGCGGTATGAATCCCAAGCAAAACGTGGATTACCAGATGATGTCGCTAAACCTTCAACCGTTTGATCATTCAGACCCAAGTTCAAAATTGTGTCCATCATTCCTGGCATCGAAGCGCGCGCGCCGGAACGAACAGAGAACAATAATGGATTTTTAACATCACCAAATTTTTTGCCAATTTTAGTTTCTACACGAGCCATCGCTTCCATGACTTTTGGTTTAACCCAGTCTGGCAGTGCATTATTATTGTGATTAAAGTGTGTGCAAATTTCTGTGGAGATTGTGAATCCCGGAGGCACAGGCAACCCCAAGGCAGTCATTTCAGCTAAGTTAGCGCCTTTACCGCCCAGGATGTTTTTCATCCCTGCGTTTCCTTCCGCTTCACCAGCCGAAAAGAAATAAACGAATTTTTCTGGAACTTTAAGTGCGGTCTGAGTGCTCTCAGTCGTCTGCATGGACTAACCCCTTTTTTGAGAATGAACGTACCGCCAGAGTTAGCAATTGGTCGCAAAATAGTCTATCGGAACTCCGTAATTAACAGGGTGCAGTCAAAACTTTCGGGCCCAAAATGCAATTACTCTATTTTCAGAATCCTAATCGCGGCGGAGAGCATCGATGGGATTTAATAAAGCGGCTTTTCGTGCCGGATAAACACCGAACACAATTCCAATCATCGCCGAGAAAAAGAACGAAACTAAAACCGAGGAAAGCGATACATAGGTTGTCCACCCAATAACAGATGACAATATCAGTGTAAGACTCCAGCCCAACAAAATACCAAACATACCGCCGACTACGCTAACCACCAAAGATTCGGAAAGGAACTGAGACAAGATGTCCTTTCTTTTTGCGCCTAAGGCTTTACGCAGACCAATTTCCCGCGTTCGCTCGGTAACGGAGACCAACATGATATTCATGATTCCAATACCTCCAACCAGTAACGAAATCGTGGCAATCGCTGCCAACAGCATAGACATAGTTTCGCTACTTTGTTGCATCGCCTTTTGAATATCGGCCATGTTTCTGATCTGGAAGGCTTCACTTTGTTGAGAGAGCGGAATTTTATGCTGATCCGTAAGTATTTGGGTAATACGATCAATCGACTGCTCGATATTTTCCGCAGAGTTGATTTCGATTTCAATCATTTCCAAATTGGTTCGTCCCAATAATCGTTTCATGGCCGTTTCGACGGGTACAACCACAGTATCGTCCTGGTCCCGAAAACTATTCGCCCCTTTTTCAGGAAGAATGCCTATCACCTGAAAGTTGATACGATTAATTTTAATCATTTCACCAATCGCGGACTTATCTCCAAACAGTTCACGCCGAACCGTTTCTCCAATGACCGCAACTAAGGCTCTTTTTTTATTTTCCTCTTCAGTAAAGAACCGTCCGATGGGTGGCACCGATGTATGCATCGAGGCCCAGTGAGGCGAAACCCCGCTCACACTCGAGTTCCAGTTGTTGGTGGAACTACGCACTTGAACACGACCGTTCACAATGCCGGAAATACGCGCTACGTTTTTGTCACGCGTACTGATGATATCGATATCTTCTAGCAGTAACCGATTCGCTGCGCCTGATTCTTGGGTGACACCACCGATACGGACCGAGCCGGGACGAACCGTCAACAAGTTAGATCCTAGTGATGAAAGCTGCTCTTCAATAGCTTTTTGTGCGCCCTTGCCCAATGCCAACATCGCGACAACTGCCGCCACACCGATCAAAATTCCTAGCATGGACAATCCCGTGCGCACTTTGTTAGCCGCTAACGTCTTAAACCCCTGTCTGAAATAGTCTAAAATATCTTGAAAAAAACTATTTTTTTCAACTACTACCGGTTTTTCATGTAGGGATTCAAGATTGGTCGGCTTCGAGGGCGTAAGTGGCCGACGCTCGTCCGACTGAATAACCCCGTCGCGAATACGAATCAATCTATGCGCTGTTTTCGCCACCTCTTCCTCATGAGTCACGATAACAATTGTGATTCCGGAATCATTCAGTTTTTTGAGAATATTCATAATTTCAGCTTGGCTTTGCGAATCTAAATTTCCTGTTGGTTCATCTGCTAAAACCATTTTTGGGCTGTTAATAAGAGACCTAGAAATCGCAACTCGTTGCTGCTGCCCACCCGACAATTCACTGGGCCGATGGTGTCCACGTTCTTGTAAGCCAACGGACGCCAGCAATCTCTGCGCCCGTTCGCTTCCAAGAAAGCGTTTTGAATATAATAATGGCAACGCCACATTTTCGACTGCGGTCATGCGCGGTAACAAATTGAATTGTTGAAATATAAAACCGATTTCACCTCGACGAACTTCAGACAGTTCATCTTCACTCATCTGCGAAATCTCAACGCCATTTAGCTTATATGACCCTTCGCTAGGCACATCCAGCAAACCCAAGATGTTCATCAACGTCGACTTTCCAGATCCAGATGGGCCCATGATCGCAACGTATTCACCGTCCTCAATCGTCAAGCTCACTCCCTTTAGAATTTCTAAAGTTTGTTCGCCCATTTTATATTTCTTTTTAACATCTTTGATTTGAATCATCGCCCACCTGGGGGTGGAGGCGTGCCGCCAGAACTGCTGCTTCGAGGACGTCCACCAAATGGACTAAATGGGCTCGAGCTTTTACTGGTTCGAGGTCCTTGAATCTTAAACAAAATCGTATCGCCTACTTCAACGCCGTTTTGCACTTCGCTTTGTTTTCCATCAGATGCGCCCAGCTTTACTTCTTTTTCTAAAGGTTCTTCTTGATCGCGTTTTATTAACACGGTTGGTTTACCGGTGTCGTAGCGCAAGAACTCCGTCGGAACGATCACTACGTTTTCTTTTTTATTAACATGAAATGTTACATTTGCTGTCATTCCGCTTCGCATGAATTCCGGTGCCGACTCAGGAAGTACGTCCACCAAATAGGTAGTAACATTATTAACAGTTTTAGCTTCGTATGCGATGCGATCAACTTTAGCTTTAATTACATCACTAGGGTATGAGTCCAAAACCACTTCGCACGTTTGTCCGATTTTAATTTGAGCTAAATCAGTTTCATCCAATTGAGCCTTTACAGTTAATCTATTCGACATAACTAGAACGGCATCATTTGTTGAAAATGTCTGTCCTGATTCCACATTTTTACTAATGATCATACCGGCTAAAGGCGCAATGATTGGCGTTGGTTTATAGAGCTGCTCCCAACGTTGCAACTCTTCTGTTCCTTGAGAGCGGGCTGAATCGATCATTGCCGCGCGTTCTGTGGAACTCATCCACGCCAACGTTTGGCCTTTGTATACCTTCTGCCCTTCTTCTACGAGCACTCGATCAATTCGGCCAGCAACCGGAGGTTTAATTTCTAGTCTATTTTCGGGCTGAATGGTTCCGGTAGCCAAGATTGTAACCTCAAGATCGCCTTTGGCCACGTGATACTCTTTGTAGCTCACACGAACCGTTCTCTTACTGTAAATGTAATAACCACCTACACTAACAATCAACATCCCCAATACTAAATAGATCCATTTTTTATTTTTCATGGCCACAATCCTAACCCTTGCACTTGATCCCAATTTGCGCTGCCCACAACACGATCACGCGAACTTGTTAAAGAATTCTTTTCTCTTTGTATGAGATCATTTTCCACAACGTCCCAGTCATCAAATGACATCAAACCATTGTTATACTTTTTCTTTGCGATTTCAGATCTCATTTGAGCCGCTTGTTTAAACTTCTCATCGACTTTAACTTTCTCGATGGCCAGGCGATACTGACTGTAGGCTTGTTTCAACTTTACGATCATTTGATACGAAATCGCAGTACGGTTGACTTCAGCAGCGACACGTCTATATCGTGCCGATAATTCATTGGCATAATCACGCCCACCCGAAAAAATAGGAATCGTTAAGCTCACTCCTACCGACCAACGATCCTTTTCTGGTGGAAACACAGAATCCGTTTTACCTAAGGAGCCTGTCAGATCTAACGATGGGTAATATGCTGCCTTGTTCTGATCATGAGTGAATTTGGCTGCCTCAGCTTGGGCTATCGCTTTCTGGTAATCTAAAGTTGCCGTGCCTAGTTTCTTAAAATCTATGACTGAACTTTCTTCAAGTTCCTTGATTGGTATGTCCGGAGTCACGAGTAATTTTTCATCCGCTAGAGAAAGCCCCACGACCTGAGCTAACGCATTCTGAGCTACATCAAGCTGCAAACCGGCTTGAATACTATCGTATACTGCCTGTTGATAGTAGGCCTCAGACAATAACACGGATCCTTTGTTTTCCCGACCACTGTTGAATCTAAGTTCAACAATGTTTAGGTTTTCTTTTCGTCTCGCTAAAATTTTTTGAGTCAAAGTGACATATTCTTGAGCGTAAACAACACCGGCATATGCGGACGCGTAGTCATAGCTAATCTTCGCTTTTGCCTGTTTCCATGTCATTTCGGCAATCAGTGTGTTTTGTTTGGATTCGTTATATCGAGCTATATCGACAAAACCGGAAAATAAGTTTTGGGATAGATTCAGGCTTACCGATTCTGATCTTTGAGAAGAGTTCGACGTAACCTCATTGTAACTTTCAGATGAGCTAATAGCGCCTGACAATTTAGGCAGGAATCCTGAACGAGCCGAATCCTCTAGAACACGAGTCGATTCCAAAGTTTGCGTCGCTGCCGACCATTCAGGGTTATTCTGCTGAAGCAATGATAATCCAGTTTGCCAATTGATCGTTCGCGCGTGAAGCGTCCAATTAATCAATATCAAAAACAGTGTAGATTTAATTCGAAACATGTTTTTATTTTCACCCCTTACGAGCACATTTCCAATTGAAATTTATTAAAATCCCACAATAGTCTTTAAATAAACACATCGCGATTCCACACTGTTTCCATACTGTTTTGATCTAGACTATCGGTGTATTTTTTTAAAGCAACAAGATCAGAGGTCACATTTTACTGATACATTGACAGTATTCACACGCCCGAGCCAGAGTCAGGTGTGGGGACCAAATGAGACTACACAACACTGGCGCAAGTTTAGTGGAAACTATTATTGCAGTTGCACTTATTGCTATTGTTGCAGCAAGTGTTGCTTCGTTTATTTCCGTAACCAACCGCCAAGTTACTTCGGCCTCTGAAAAAATTCACCGCACTTCACTTTTAGCCGCTGTCTCTGGCGCTCTCAAGCGGCCCGACTCTTGTTTAAGAAATTTATCTTCGATCAACCTGGGCGCTACACCTCAATATTTTATTTCGGCTTTAAATGAATATGATGAGTCCGGCACTGTAGTTGGAACAATTATTCCGGCACTCAATACTAATATCAATTCGCAGTCACGTATCCGCGCTACCCAAATACGAGTCACTGGCCCCAATGCAAGCGGCAATCCAGTTCAAGTTTCCACACTCGGCTCTGTCATCACTTATTCCGCAAACCTTTTGATAAATTTATCTATAGAATCCAGTGTGATGACATTGCGACCAATCATTATCCCGTCATTGATTGTCAAAACAGACTCAGCCGGAATTATTCAATCATGTGAAACGGAATCTTTATCCACATCAATCGCCATCTGTGGATCATTAGGAATGCATTGGGACGCGACTAACTTGGTCTGCATACCCAATCCAGAGCGGGCTTGTGCCGCCATTGGTGGAGTGTATAACGCCACGGCTTCTACAAATAAATGCAAAATCAAACCAGCACTTACGATGACGTGTCTTCAGGGCGCAGCTGTGAATCGTATTGTAGCGGGTGTACCTATCTGCGAACCCATAGTCACTGGGGTTTGGGGACCTTTTGGCGCGTGTCCGACTACGTGTGGTAGCGCTATACAAACACGGACCTGCCTGATTGGAAGCTGCTCAGGTCCGGCGACTCAGACGTGCGCTTACTACTCTCCGCCAGTTATGAGTTGCGGATTTCACTTGGTTGATCGAATCGGCGACCCGCCAGGAACGTGTGGAGGTGGTGGCGGTGATATGATTTTTTGCTCCAGCACGACGTGCCCGCCAGCTGGAGTTCGTTTTTCTTGGAGCTCTGGCTGCGATGGCAGGTACCACGGATCTTCGTCAGGGCCCTCATGGTAAAGTCTAGAATAAATGGATTCAGCTTGATTGAAACTCTCGTCGTCATCGGCCTACTTAGTATCATTGGGTTTGCTCTGACGACCTATGTTTTAAATGTATCGACCCAAGTCAGTGGTATTCTAGTCAAACTTGATCGGCTAGGTTTACAAAATCAAATTGAAACAAACCTAAGAAAAGCAAATGCGTGCGCTGCGATCTTAACTTCGAATGGCATCAACTTAGGCACGACTCCACAATTAAATCTCACCGTACTCAAAGAATACGCTGATAACGGCGCAGAAATAGGACCACTGATTCCAGGCTTAAATATTCCTATTTATCCCGGAGCTAAAGTCAAAGTCGAATCCATGAGGCTTACCGGACCGACTGGCACTGGCAGCCCCGTGCTCATTCGTACTGAAGCCACATCACGAACGTATATCAGTAATTTGCGTATCACATTTCAAGCATCCCCAGGAGACGCTTTGCTGAGGCCAATGGTTTTTCCATCGCTATTAATTAAAACTAATTCTCTTGGCGTTTCACAAACCTGCGCATTGGAAAAGGCAATTAATCCAACCGAACTGTGCGAACAATACTTAGGCCAACATATGGACACTGCAACCGGAACGTGCCTACCCACCACGTTTCCGGCGCAAAAAGCCTTGTGTGCCAATCTAGGTGCCGAATTTACCTCGGGCCCATGGACATGCATTATGCAGCACAATCTTTACGACTTTACGTGCCCAAGCCCAGACGAAGTCATCACGGGTTTCAATGATGGCGTTCCTATTTGCAACAAAGGCGAACCCACGGGAATTTGGTCTGATTGGGGATCGTGCGTATCCGGCACTCAAACACGCACCTGTTTAATTGGAACGTGTCCCGGGCCTAGCTCAAAGCCATGCACCTAAGGACATGATCGTGCAGTCGGTCCTGTACACGTACCCACCAAGCAGGTGCGTGTTTGAGTGCCGCCTGTACACGTTGACCAGTCTGACCAAATACCATTCACATCGGGCGTATAACACAATGTTGTTCCATGCATATTCATTCCTCGAACAAATGAACCTGGCGCACACACAGCGTTCACTATGGTTCCTGCCGCTATACAACGCCCAAAACCATCAAGGGTACCTTGAACCGCAGCACAGATTTGCACAGGGGAACCCATGCAGTCGCGAAAGGCCACATCCCAAGTCATACCAAGATCAGTACACAAATCCGCGGCGTCCCCGGGGGGAATCAACTCACAATGAATAATCTCTCCTGCTAAGTCGGTTTCTATCCGCATGACTGCTATAGTTAACGCTTTTACCTGACCCATTCCTAAAATTTGCTGAAAACTAATTTTTAAATCTGTCAAAAATAGTTTGGTTGTAGAGGTAACTAAAATTGGCGTCGGTGCCGCGTTTGACCCCTGCTGAGTTAAATTCATAGATGAAACCGATAAGTTTGAATTTGCAGCAAGAGGTGTGCTCAAGGCTGGAATCAATGGAGTTGAATACACCCCCATTGAGCTCTCTTGCATGAGAGATGTTAAGTTATATTTTGGAGCAACTCCAAAATTCACATTGTTCAGATTCTTTAAATTGTAGAGACAAGCCGCCCCCCTCTGCAAAACTGATTCAATTTGCAACTTCAGCAAATTAGAATCATTTTTGGTTGCACTTCGCTGAAGGTTTTTCATTGTTGTATTCATCACAAAACCCACAGAGCTTGCGATGAATAGGACAATTGAAATCGACGCTAGAACACCGATCAACCCAATACCTTTGTTATTTTTTATGAACGTTGGATTCCGCACCATACTTTAAGGGTAACGGAATCAAAATCTGAGTCAAAGATTTCAAAAATAACTGTTTTTTTGAAATCTTTGACTCAGATT
>DDTZ01000072.1:15491-78757 GCA_002344565.1 Bdellovibrionaceae bacterium UBA2351
TTCAAAAATAACTGTTTTTTTGAATTTAAACGTAGAAGTTCTTAAGGCCAGCAGCAATATATCCATTCAATTCTTTGATAGGAACACGTTGCTGAGTCATCTTGTCACGATGTCTAACTGTCACAGCCTGATCATTGATCGTATCGAAATCTACCGTTACACAGAATGGCGTTCCGATCTCGTCCTGACGACGGTAACGCTTACCAATCGATTGTGCCTCATCATATTGAATATCAAAATCTTCCGCCAACTGATCGCGTAGAGGTTCTGCTATTTTTGTTAACTCTTCTTTTTTAGATAACGGTAAAATCGCTACTTTGATTGGAGCTATGTCTGGATGGAATGCTAGCACTGTACGTACATCTTCAGCGCCTTTTTCATCCAAGGTCACTTCTTCCTTGTAGGCATCACACATAAACGCTAAGAATAATCGATCACAACCAACCGCCGTTTCAATCACATACGGAATATATTTTTCTTTTTCTGCTTCATTGAAGTATTCCAAATTTTTACCCGAAAACTTCGCGTGTTGAGTTAAATCAAAATCCGTACGATTATGAATACCTTCAAGTTCAGAAAAACCCATTGGGAAATTAAATTCCACATCCACGGCTGCACGCGCGTAGTGAGCCAATTTGTCATGTGGTTTAAATCGTAAGCTTTCTTGGCGGATGCCGTATTTTAAATAGAATTGTAGACGACGCTCTTTCCATTCGTTGAAAAATTTTTCATCTGTTCCCGGTTTCACAAAGTATTGCATTTCCATTTGTTCAAATTCACGCGTGCGGAAAATAAAATTTCCGGGAGTGATTTCATTACGGAACGACTTACCGATCGCCGCAATACCAAATGGAATTTTGTAACGCGAGCTTTGTTGGCAGTTTAAGAAATTCACAAAGTGACCTTGGGCCGTTTCAGGACGCAAATATACAACACTCGCTGAATCTTCCAACGGACCCATATGAGTTTTGAACATCAAATTGAACTGACGCTCTTCAGATAAATTTTTAGATCCGCAGTTAGGACATTTTTTTTCGTTAATGTAGGAGTCTGTGTTATCGGCGCGGAAACGAGTCTTACATTCTTTGCAATCGACTAATGGATCGCTAAATCCATCCACGTGACCAGAAGCCTTCCAAACCGTTGGGTGCATCAAAATCGCAGCGTCGATACCCACGATATCACTTCGACGAGTCATTGTGTTCCACCATGCTCGTTTTACATTCAATTTCATTAATGAGCCTAATGGTCCATAATCCCAACAACTGGCTAGACCACCATAAATTTCAGAGCTCTGAAATACAAAACCCCGGCGCTTACTTAAGCTCACCAAGGTAGCTAGGTCTTTTAATCTACGAATTGTCTTATTATTAGCGTTTGCCGGAGTGTCCATTCAGCGAATCCTTCAAGTAAAATTTCGTTCATCTTAAAGGAATCGCTGTTTCCGGTCAATCCGGGATCCAGGTAAACGCTGCGGAATTAGTAACCCAAATCCGCTGCGTCAAGTATCCTGTCGAACATGGCTTTAAATGGTCCAACATTTCGTTCACGGTCAAAATTATTCTTATCTAAATGCTTCATATTATCTTTAAAGTACTGAATATTTGTTCCAATAATTTTGTTCCAAATACTGCCGTAGTTATCATTTAGATTGTTCATATCCGGTGTACCCCAGAAGTTACGACCGAAACGCTCGCCTTCAGAAATATCCATTTTGATACGACCATCTTTGCTGGCTTTTTCGTATTGCGAGAACCATTTTTGAAGAGTTTGTGGCTCTCCATGTGTTGGGTCGATTACCCAGAAACCGCCTTCCTCACGCGCTACCATCGTAGCTACGTGGAAACCCCAACCAAAGAATCCACCTTTCATCGGGCCGTAAACGAAAACTTTTTTGATTGAGTCTTTATGAACACCATGATGCTGCAAAATTAGATTCGCAAAGAATGCGCGACCAAAGCAAAATCCAAATTTTGAAGTAGGATCAAATACTGCAAGATTTAACGGTCTCAATTGCGAATCGTACGTCAGAATATTGTAAACTTCGTTTACTTCCGCCCATGTCAAAGCGGTTCTCACCATTTTGAAACGGTAAAGAACATCAAGCATCACAATGCTGTCTTTCTTAAGCGCGGTGATTTCTTCGAGTAGATCTAATTGCTTTTCAAATGCCTTCTTCATCATACTCGCTGAAACTTTTGGCTTAATAAGACCGAAAAGTTCTGAGTTCTTGTGTTTCAATTCTTCACGCGCGATTTGAAAAAGACGCTTTCCTAACTCTGAGTTCAAGAACTCAAGCATTTTTTGTTTTTCTTCGCCCGACACTTTCCCTTTACGCTGCAATTTAGCCAGATGCTTTTCTACCGTTCTTAAGTGTGCTTTATGATTGGTAGTCGCTGTCATTCCCTGAGTTAGGAATTCGATTTTTTCATCAACGCCTGTTTCCTCTAATTTAGCTAAGCCTTGTTTGTAAAATTCATTTTCTTTATCAATCCATTCTGATAATTCTTCTTTAGATGAAATACCGCCAGATTTGCCAATCTTACGACCTAATGCCAATCGAACATGCTTGATAGATTCCATCAAACCTGGATTTTGCTCTATACGACGATTTAAAGATTCATAGGCTGCTCGATATGCTAAATCAGATTCTAACAATTTTTGATTAGAATCATTGAAGCTATTTTTCCATTCCATCGATTGCTGCAAGCGACGATGATTACGAGCCGAAATCATTTCTTTCGTCACATATTCCGCGTTATATACTTGCCCTAAGTCAAAGCGCTCTTCGCCCATTACATTGTCTTTGATAATATTTTTGTCATAAAAGGTCTGGAATTCATTATCAGTTAATTTCTTACCATTGAAAGTAAATAAATCTAAAAAGCGTTTCTTCATTTCTTTTATATCTTTTTCTGAAACCGCGTACTGAGTGCCGTCGAATAAATCAAAGTCGCGACCGATAATACGAGATACACGCAACGCCACTAACTCTAACTGAGGTAGCTCAATCTTAATGTCGTGTCCCTTTTTACTTTTCATAGCATCGTTAGGTCTTAGCTTGGTAAGTAACGTTTCAGCACGGTTTTCTTGAGTTTTTACCGTCAAATGGTTCAAACCCAAATAGCCTTTTAATAGACCGCCGTCTTGGAACCAACTTGTGCGTTCAGCTTCAGTGATTGAATCTGGATCGAACATTAGTTTTCTAAACATCTCTACGAATTCTGGCAGCAATTGCACCGAAAATTCCGTCTGGAAGGCATCACGGAACATCGGGACGTAGACCTTCTCAACGATTTCGGCCTGCTCTTTAGATAGGCGACTTTTAACTTCCTTGGTCTTTTCGCTCTTCTTTTCTTCCATGCGAGCCGCTAAACGGCCCTCTTGGTTTTTGTAGAACTGAAGACACTGGTTTGATGTATCGGCGACGGCCGCCAAACTTAGGAAAACTAAAAAGACCGACTTTCTTAGCATAAAATCTCCTATAAACAGGATCTAGGAGTGCTAAACCAATACCGACCCAAGATTGAAAATATTTCAAGTAGAGCCCACCTGATTGTCTAGTTTTTAGACAGAGACTCCAAAAGGGGCTTACCTTCGCTAAGCTCAAATTATAAAATGGCTCATAAGCCAAGGAAGCCTGTGATGAAATGCTGGATAGTTTTGTTAACCATAGCGTCGTTTTGTTTTGCCCAAACACCAGATAAAATCAAAAAAACTGAAGACGAGATACGCCAAGACATGATTAAAATTTCCCGTCAATTGGGTGTAACCTGCACAGAGTGCCATTCAACAAAGAACTTCAAATCGGCAGAGAAACCCAATTTTAAAGTGTCGCTTGCCCACATGAAAATGACTGAAGTTTTAAAACAAAATGGGATGAGCGGAAAAAATGGAGAACCCGAAGCATCGTGTTACATGTGCCATCGTGGCCAGCTAAAGTTTGAATATAAAGAACGCTTCAATGATCACTATCGTTCCGAGCCCAAAAAGAAAAAAGCACTCGAGAAAGAACACGTCGTCGATGACAAAGACGACGAGGACACAAAATCGAATTAACCAGTCATTTTATTTTCAATAGCGTCAAGAGCTGTTTGCAGGAATAACCTCTGCCCATCATCGGCTTGGCTTAATAGCTCTTGATAACGTTTTCTAACATCAGAGACGCAGGTACCGGCCGGCAGACCAAACACCTCATAAGCGTCCCAACCGTGCCCGTTCCACATGAATATTACGTTAAGTACTTTAGCTTCTACTTCGGCTGTTTCAGCCATGACTGTTACGTGCTGCTTTTTCATATCCGCTCTCATATTTAATACCGTCGGTTTGGGACTACTCCCACGTCGAGATAAAATCCATAGTATAAAGGTGCCCGCAATTAGAACTTGAACAATGACAATAAGTTGACTATTCATTTCTGGCTCTAGTATCTCAATTATGACCCAGAGTTTCAAGTTAAAGCTTTTAACTTTAATAAAAGGACACGTTTATGGCATCTCCAAATCCATTTGATCAACAGGCCAAAATACCAGGCGTAAAGCACATAATAGCCGTCAGTTCGGGCAAAGGCGGCGTAGGCAAGTCCACCGTGAGTACACACTTAGCGCTCGCCCTGGCGAAACGTTTCAAAGTGGGACTTTTAGACGCTGATATTTATGGCCCAAGTGTTCCACGCATGCTTGGTTGCCTCAAACAGAAACCCGCTATTACACCCGAACAAAAACTAATTCCCATCGAACGCTATGGTCTTAAGCTAATGAGCATTGGCTTTTTGATTGATGAGGGTGCAGCCGTTGTTTGGCGTGGACCTATGTTGTTCAAAGCGATGGATCAATTTTTAAGGGATGTTCAATGGGGTGAGCTTGATTTTCTAATCGTTGATTTGCCACCGGGTACGGGTGACGTTCAACTCAGCTTAGCACAAAAAGTTCCACTGGCTGGCGCGGTGATTGTATCAACTCCACAGAACATTTCGTTGATCGATGTAAAAAAATCGGTAGATATGTTCCAACGCTTACAAGTTCCTTTATTAGGCGCAATTGAAAACATGGCGTACATGGTTAATCCTGCAACTAACGAACGTATTCAATTGTTCCCTAAAGGCGAAATCGACGGCTACTTTGAATCTTTAAAAGTTCCTAAGTTAGGCGAAGTGCCGTTTAATCCAAATGTGGGTTTAGCTTCCGAAGCTGGCATTCCCGTCATTGAAAGCTACCCAGAGAGCGCAGAAGCTTTGGCGTTTAAGCATATCGCAGAAAAATTAGCGGCTCGTTTTACTTAAGATAACATCTGTTTTACGTTTCATGTCGGTCACTGCAGCGTCAACATTGTCTTTGGCGCTCGGTGAATACCAAGGCACTGTTATTTCTTGGATGGTGCGAATACGTAACGTGATTTCTTTTTCATTTTTTGATTTCTCTACATACTCTACATACTCGACTATCTTCTTTAACACATCCATTTCCTGTGTCATGCGTTTTAGATAACGACCGAATGGCATCTTTTGATTTCTATATATCGACACATAACTTTCATCAAAATAACGGTACATAGATTTTAAAATATATTCAGTACTTAATAGTTGCATAGGACGACGGATCGAACGCGAGTCTCCACCACCCGTAAAATTATCGTCACTGCCATAATAACCTATAAATTCGCGACCCATCGCCATCAATATGTGATCATAGAATGGTATGGCTAACTCGTTTTCTTTCAAAATAAACTTATTCAAAGTCATGTCATAACGACCAGCTCGTTCCTTTAAATTCAAAGTATCCATCACAGATTTGAGCTCATCATTAATATGATATAAGAAAATGTTGTTGTGATACGTTTTAGTCACATGCTCTAGCGTCACCGAGGAATCAATTCCAAATGATTCCTTCAAAGACGGGCCAAATCGGTAAAGACTGTACAGGGTATCTAACTGATCGATATATTTTGCCACGCCCAGATTAGACGGCGCAAACCAATCGACAAAGGTACTGCCATTAAATTCATGGGCCGACATTATCGATTCAATTTTGTTCGCTGTTGTCAACGAAACTGTTTTTACCTGGGAAATCGGATCTATTCTGTAAAATTTCTGAGTCGCCATATCCGCGCTCAGTGAAATCTTCAGTGACGGATCAATTGGTGGAAGCTGTATTGAACCATAGTTTAGTCCGTGCTCCATATATTGCTTGATACGGAAATAGAAATCTAACTGTACTAACGAAAGTGAACCACCACTAAAGTAACTGCGTGACTTAATTCCCGTAGGCAACGCATAGCTCAACGGAGCAATATTTGATACAAGAAGATTTTTCTCATTCGTAACTTTAGATAGTACATATTCCCAATACTTTCTTTCATATTGAATAACTTTGATAACCAATTCCTGTTCTTTCTTACGTTTTAAATGATAGCACTCATCGAAATTTGTACTGACATTTAAATAATCTTTTAAGAATAGAGTGTAGAAACTTTTAAAATTACTGATTTCGTTCGCTAATTTATCTTTAGCCAAACCCGCTTCTGAAAGCGCGTCCATAAGTGTATCCATATACAATACGACATAACTAACGTCAGTTCTTAAAAACTCTAAAGATTTAGTAATTTCATTTGTATACGGCCATAAACCCAGCACACCATTTGAGCCACCACTTTCGAGCGTCGTCGAATTATTTTCAATATTTTGAGACAATTTACCCACTAGTAAGGATTTACGAACATCTTCCAAGTCAAAATCACGCTGAACGGTCTGATTGGCCTTCCAACTTGAGCAATAGCTTTGAAACTGTTCCCATTGAGTTGAACGCATCTTAATTTTCAAGTTTTCATGTAACTTGAAAACTTTTGCTTCCTGACCTTGTCCCGCTTTAATAATTTCCAACTGCACTAAACGACTTTGCGCAAGCAACAAGAACAGATTTTTTAGAAGATCCTGCTCGTCATAACCAAGCTCTTTAAACAAGCCTAGCTTGATACCGTCTTCTAACCCGTCCATAACTTCAAACTTCTGCAACATGCGATCGTTAGTGCTAAACTCAAATTGATCAGCCATCTCACCCAAATAGAAGCCTTCTGAAACCATTAGAACGTTAGGAATTACATTACTTTGTCTAAGCGATGCAGACGATTCTTTTTTAATCACTTGGTTGTTCAGCCTAATTTCTTCTTTTAAATCAACTCCGTTTTCACCGTACATTTTAAGGACAATTAAAACAGTATTTGAAGTCAAAAATCGCTTCAAAAAAATATCCAAATCAACGATGCGTTTACGCAAAGTATCCAATTTCAAAACTTGAGTTGCGGGCAGGAATATGCGTAACTTTTCAGAACGCTCGCGGCTCAATATCTGCGATGCCGCTAGTGATTTTCGCATTTCAGGGAAATAGTTTTTCGATTGAAAGTTAACTCTGCGCTTTTGAAATTGTGCCAATTCATCGCGGTACTTAGCAACAATTTGAGCAATTTCATAGTCGATCCATTTTTCTAACGTGGTCTTGAAAGACGCCGGTGAAATCACGCCTGACTTAACCAGCTCTGCCATGCGATTAGGATCAATGTCTGAAATCAGTAACGACACAAACACACCCAATTCGGTATCGTCGGTAATTTCCGTCAATTTAATCTTACTTGATAAATACGGAAGTTCAGTTTTTAGTTTCTTTATATTATTTCTATATTCAGATATTTCTTTTACCGCCGTTGGAGACAATACCTGGCTCACATTTTTCTTTAGCCGGACAAATGAAGCGAGCAAGTTCTCACGTTGCGAACGAGTGATATTGGCACCCGCGAACTCATTAGAATCTATAGTTACCTTGCTATCCAAATTAGAGGCCAAAAGTCGTTCGATAAGATCACGATTCGCCTTAATCCAGGGCGCCGAGGACTGGGCAAACTTAAACTGAGTTTCCTTTTTAATGATGCTTAACTGATTTTGAATGAATAGTAAATCTGCGTCAGTCGTTCCGACTTCTTGAATTCTATTCATCAAAAGAACAAGTTTGAATCGGAATACTGGATCTTTTGCTGTTTCTGCTGATTTCAAAATTAAATTCTTTGTATCTACGATCTTCAAACCTTCAAGCACGCGATCGTCCATTTCATTTTCTGATAGGAAAGCATCTACGACCTTATTGAATGCATCCACACTCCCAGCAGCGGCCCACTTTTTCACAAGAAACGAAATCATAACTTGGGCTTCGTTTGAATATTTCACCTTAAGCTCTAAACCAGAAAAGTCATTTAATAAAAACTGTTCGGACTTCTGAATTCGTTCGGTCTCATCCTGAATTGAATTCAAAGCTACGATTGGATTCACTGCTGGATCATCGGAAGGGCCCGTTTGTAGAGACACCATTTTCGCGTTGTCGTGATTTTGAATAGGCTTATTTTCACCCGTACAGCTTACCAAAACTAGGGACACCATACCAATGGCAACTAGTAATCTAGATTTCATAAGAAACTCCTAGATTAACTTTCTGCTTCCATTCATTTACATAGAAAAAGCGCATTGTTTGGTTTTCATCATAACTACCCATTAGGTAATTTAGACTAATGTTCGCTTTACCTAATTTCACTCCAGCGTATATCAACGTTGAAGTGACTAAAATGTATTCGTTATCAAATGCTGAACGATTTGCTACGTTCTGACTGATACCGACACCGAAATCTTTGTTAATTTTATAAGGAATACCCACGCTAAATGTGTAGCTATTCGACCAAGCCGAGTTTTTACGATTTGTTGTTGGTGAGTAATCATATGTATGCTGAGTGTACGCCGCCGATAGACCATGACTGAAATTAATAAAATAGAATTTATGAGAAGCTCCTAGGCTGTAACTTAATCCCGTTTTAATACCCTCAAATTGAGAATCATAACTTGTCGGAGCAAACGCTCCCACACTGTGACTTAATTTCAAATTATTGATTTCACCCAAATCTTGAGACCAGCCCAAAGAAATATCGTCCCAGCGAGGATTGCCTTCTTCTTTAGGAATATTGTTGCCAATGGCATAATAGCTAACACCCATTTGAGTACCAATGCTTTGCGTTTTGTTTAACTTATAGGCCACGCTCATCGATAGTGTTTGATCGTACGTCCGATCTGCTGGTTCTTGCGCCATATCGGCACCCGAAGATGCATACAAACTTAAACCCCACGGGTTTTCGTCTTTAGAAATTTTTGCGGAAAGCGACGACATTCGCGATGTTTTGAAATAGTTATCATTTTCAATGTACTGACGTTTTGGTTTTATTTTTTTAACTATTGATTGCGCGTAACCAGAGGCACCCAAAAGAAAAAGCATCGCCGCCAGCCACATGCGTAGCTGTGCTAGTCGTGCTTTTGTCAAAAAGAATGAACGCCGGCTAATAATCACTTAAGACTCGCCCTTTTTATAAAACAATTGTTCTTACTATTGGCTTTCTTAAAGCAGCCACCCGTTCTGATGTTATGAAAATCGTTTACTTTACGTTGTGCATTCTTTAACACTTCTGCACTGATCAAACGATGATTACCATCAGTAATCAAATCCGGCGAATAAACACCTTTATTGCCTTCGTTTAATTCATAGCGAATAGCAAATTCAGAACTCTTCGTTGATTTATCCAAACTAGTTAAAGACGCTAGGATTTCGCTGATACGATTATCCAAAGATTCCACTTTGTTTCGATATTTTGATTCCACGATCTTGATCACATCATAAGGAATTGGGAAGACAAAGCTTTCCATATTATTCATCGCTTTATAGAAACCAACGGCTTCTTCCATATCAGTAGTCGACTGCAACCACTTTTCAAATGAACTGTCTAGAATTCCTTTGAATTCACTATCAGGACTATCAAATAAAATACCTACCAATTTGTCTTTAGTTTCGCGTGATCGCATTTTTAAAAGCTGCAATACTTTTGCTTCGCGTTCACTAATACCGATAACACTTAGAAGATTTCTAGCTTCAGATAAAACATCATTTACGCCAATCTTACCCTTGGCCTTCTTCATGTCGATATCGTGACTTAAGTTATACAACGACATAACGGTGTCCATTTTGTTAATCAACGGAGTCGTTTCGACCATCGTATTAATCCAACGGAACGAGCCTTGTGGTTGACCTTGAATTGTACGCAATCCGTATGAAATAAACTCGTCTCGCGTAAAGTATTTACGCGTTCCCACGTCGATCAAGGGAACAACCATCATCTTAAGGTTATATGTCCCTTGCGTTTGCTCATCAGGAAGATCGAACATCATCGTAGGTTTTATTCCCGCACTGTATCCCATTACGCGCGAAATTAAACTCCAATGCGAGAATAAGTATTGCGAATCCGAAATTATATCATTGCTACCCATCTTCATATCGGTTTTTAGCTTATCCGTTGCGGCTTTTTTGGCCTCTTGATCCGATATTTTTCTTAATTTATCAGACTCATCCCAGATTTTACCAAAGTGCGCAGCCTCTAATTCATAAATCGCCAGAGTTCGTTCGCGCTCTAATTGCACGAGCTTGTTTAGGCAGCTCGATACTTTGTGATGCTGCTCAATTGCACCGTCGAAGAACCTCAGTTTAAGTTCATCATAGGACGCCATTTCTTTTCTAAGTTCTTCAAGAACTTTTTTATCTGCTTCGCTATCTAATTTGCGCTCTAAAATTTCCATCATTGAACTAATTTGGATAGTTAACGCTTCAAAGCTATCGCGGAAGCTTGCATATTGGCCAAGCGGTCCTGATGTATACAGGCTGAATAATTTACTTATAGTACCGTTCGTTGAATTTCCAAATAGTAAATACTTTTGTAAATCTTCAGCTGGAATTTTTATTTCAAAATCCATCTCGTTCTTTTTGATCAATTCACAAATGGCCATCGTATTTTCTAAACCGACGTCCTTGTTTTGATTCATATCATCTAAGGTTTCTATTGCCGTTTTAATTTTCGATGTCTCTTCTGACAATGTCCGCTTAACGGCGTTTTGGAAGAACTTAATTTTAGACGATTTTGTACTATCTACATCTTCTTTCATAATAGAGAATGTATCAAACACACCCGATTCTAGACCGTAGTAGTATGCAAAGATCGTTTCTGTCTTATTCAGAGGAGCGGCATCGCCACCATAAATAAACCATGGTTTTTCGATTAAGCCTAACAGAACTTCCTTCATAACTTCTTTTGGTTTTACGCTGAAATCCATTCCCCAGAATGATTTAACTTTTATTTCGGCTTCTTGATCGATCAAAATATCGCCAATAACCATCATGTTTGGGTAGATGGAAAGGTATTTTACATTGCGACTAATACTGCGTAACAGGCTTTCTGTTTCATCCATCACCGACTTTTTGCCATTGGCCTTTTGCTTTGCAAAAATCGCCATCGTTTCAACGCGATTTAAAAACATTGACCATTCGTCCGTGATCGTTTGGCTGCGATTTACCACTTGTTCGAATAGCTTATTATTAGGAATATCCTTCTGACTGAAGATTTTTCCCATGTATATGTTTGTTGTGAACACCATTTTTAGTAGTTCGGCCTTCATATACATTTCAATCGAACGAGCTAACTGGATTTGATCTTTTCTCGTTCCTTCCCAGAACAAATTCGCCTCTTCTAAGCCGATATGACCACGATATAAACGATCCACCATATAGAAGTACTCATTATAGAATGAGTCCGAAACTAGTTCTTGAATATCTAGTTTAAAGTTTTTAAAGACGATTTCTTTAATTGCAGCAACCCGAACCCGCTTTTTCTCGTCATCAGATAGTTTCTTATAAACGTTTTCGTTATTTCCTTTAGCAATGTCTTCCTGGATTTCCGCAATAGAACTATGAAACGACACACCCAAATTGTCTTTTGTCGATTTTAGATCTGCAATTACGTTCTTAAGTGACTTAGACAAGTTTTTATCTTCATAGATAAAGCTTTTAGCAGCGACTTCAAAAACTTTGATAGAGCCTAATTGGGTGTAGGTATTATCAAATCGGGAATACTTCCATGGTTCTAGCTTTTCTAGCCACGCCACCATTTTAGGATCATTTTTATTGATAATATTTTGACTCAAAATCATTTGGAACAATTTAGCATGACGATCTTTATTGTCCGCTTGCTGTCTTCCCGCTTTATCTAAAAATTCGTAGTACTCTTTGGCCTTTACGATATACATCATCTCTAGCTCTTGGGTACGCAGGCGATTGTTAACTTCAAACCCCAGCTGGATTAGTTTATAGTACTCGTCGACTTTTAGAGTTCCCTGTTTACGCTTTAGGATTGATGTAATGACTTCCACGCTCTTTGGATCTCGCTTTAAGAAACTGATCGAATCACAACCTTGCAGATTGTTGTCACAGCCTTTAAGTGCCCATTGAAGGTAGACCTCCGAACCATCGTTCGATTGAGCCGTTTTAAAATTTTCAAGTAAAGAATAGTTGTAGTAACCTAGCAGGGAAGCTCCCTCATTTACCTTTTGCGTATCCAATTCTCTGAATCTTTGAGGATTGTTCAATACCATTGATGATTCACGAATTACGCTTTGATAATCCTTTTTCATCATATCGTCATAGATGTTCTTTAACCAATTCGGATCGGCTTGCAACGCCTCAAGATCATCGTGAACTTCCGTTACAAATTCAGCTTGCTTAGGTCCTTCATGACTTTGTCGCTCTACTTTTTTAAAATTACATGCGTTTAGACCGACTGATGTTACTACAAATAGCGTTATGGATTTTATACTTTTCTTCATATCATCCTACTTTTGTATAAACGCGCTAGCTTCTGGTAACCAGTATCCGTTCATAATCGCCGCCGAGCTGATAATCAGCGAGATCCCACGAAGAGTCTCTTCGCAAGTTTCTGGTTTAGGTTTTTCAGCAAATCCTTGATAGTTGTAGTAAGCTTTATAAGCCTCTTCGATACTACGGATGAACTCAAGTTTCTTGTCGTTAGAGAACGCAATACCATCCGGCATCTTGATACCTTTAAACTCTGGTACCGAAGGATTAAAGAAGTAACGTAAACCATTGTTCACGCCATTCATTCCAGTTAAGCATGAATTAATCAATCGATCATTCAAAGTCTTAAGCTCTGTTTTTGGACCGAATGAATCTAATGGATCTGTGTGGTCCGGAATAAAATCTAATTTGTATGCAATCGCATACCCTTCCGTATTCGAATATGGAAAGAATGGTGAAATAGGGTAAATAAACATTCCCGGAGCCGACGCAATGATCTTACCACCCGGCAAGAAGTAACCAACCGCAGGGAACTCTTTGTTTGTATCGAAATCAAGAACCGATGTTTCAAAACGCTCCATATCGTTTTGCGAGTTATCTTTGGCTTTACCCTTCATGATAATGGCAACGGCCGATAATTTAAGTTCATTTAAACGTTTCAACCGATCTGCATATTTTTCAGGAAGAAGATTGAAGTCATTATGCGACTGTTGGAACAGGTACTGGAACCAGCCCATTGATGAAATCGACACACCCATTTTCGTGCGATCACTATTATCAAGCGCACCAAAGTGCAAATTACCCTTCATATTTGCCGTCATAATTTCTACGAACTCTTTCGGAAACAATGAAGCGTAGCTATATTTATAATTTGGATCATCATACAATGGAACGTTCATCATTCCAAAATCAGATGCATACGGAACACCTGTAGTTAGCGTGAATAGTGCACCAATTTTAAATGGAACGCCCGTCATTTCAGTCCAGCTACCAGAGAACTGACTCCAATCACGAGTTACATCACCCCCGGACATTCCACCAGGTGTGAATCGGTTTTGGAAATCTTTCTTAGTAAAATCTGTAACGTTTTTAGCAACCAGCTCCTTAAATTCTTTCAAGATCAGCTTATTCGCCTGACATAATTCTTTTAATTGCGGTTTTTCAGAAAAAATCTTACGTAAATCTGGATTTGTTACGTCTACCTGATCACACGACTCAGAAAACTCGTATAAATTCTCTTCTTTACGACGAATTTCATCGATGTCCGTTTTATAATATAAGCGCATGTAATCATAGAACAAACGTAGACGTCCTAAAATTTTAAATGAACGACGCCATAAATAGTATTCATATTCATCTGCATCTAGCTTTTTGTTATCAGAGAACGAGAACAATGATTGAATTTGCGTGTTGTAAATATCATCAAAGTAACTCTTAGCAATCGTTGAAGCACTGTAACCACGATCGAAACGATTGCAGAATGGGTCCATTGAAATAGACGCTTCGATATCATTACATTGAGGAAAGTACGACGCCTTTTCTGGAACAATTCCACTTTCTGGGACTTTGGTGTATGTGAAATCAGCTGCACCTGCTGTGTATGTTGGGTATTCTTGCTTATATAAATAGCGCAGGACTAATTCATCCTGAGGTCCCGGCAGGATATTATCTTGCTCTAGAATCTCTGTCACCGGGCTACGGTAACCCATAACTGACGTGTAGTTTGTCATGTTTTTCTTTAACGCTTTTTCCGTTAACTTGTTATAGATCGAATCAGGTACAGTACCTTTTGCCGGAATGATATTTTCTTTGAATTGGTGACCTAAACCAAGGAAATGACCGAATTCATGCGATAGTAATTCTTTAATAACTGTACGTAGTGCTTTTTCATCACGATCCGTCGTTGCTGGTAAACTATTTTTTGCGACCATCCAAGCACTGCCAATATCTTCAAATGTACGTTCAGTGCATTGGTACGGACGGGATTGAAACTTAGCCTTATCTTTAAGCGCCTTTTCCGAATAAACAGAACTGTCGTCTGCACTCTTACTTCCCGCCAATTGTTTTTTGAAAACGCTGTTGCGAATCATACTCTTGTAGAATTGGCTATCGACTTGACCACGCGTTCGTTCGAATTGGTTTCTTAATACTTTAGGTAAGTTTGCCGCAATATGTTCTTTCATAGAAGGTGTCGCCTGCATCGTTGTTGACTGCGCCCCCTTCTTGTTTGTCTCTGATAAATTAATATTTACTTGGAAGTTTCTATCCGGAGCATAGAACGTATTTGCTAAATTAGTTGGCTCACTTAAAGTTAAAGGAATCTGATCTAAGAAATTGAAAGATTCTGCTCGATTACCTTTGCCATTAAATGATGATAAATTGTTGATCGAAAATGCTTTTACGTATTTTTCAATTCCGCCCGCATATATTGTAACCATACCCGATTTAATTTCGCCATTTTTTACATCGGCTAGTGCCATACCAATACCTAAAGGTGAATACGACGAAATTTTTTCGTCGGACACCCAAGCAATCGTTGAATAGCGTAGGTCAAAAGAACTTTTAGCTGGTTCGTCACTAACCACGAACGTATCTTTCTCTGTGGCACCGATCTTTTTGAATGTATCATTCCAATCTTGAACTACTTCTTTTACAAGGGGCTTCCACTGATCTGGAACATTCCACAAACGAATCTCGTGAGTTTTACGTAAATCCCAATGAGCCGCATGAAGAATTTGATAAAGGCCTTGGGATTTCTCACCGACGATATGAAGAACATTCATTTTTTTGTAGTTCTTGTCGTTAAATGGAGTTTTGATAAAGGTCTTATCATGTTCGAATGATTTGAAACCGAATCTCACTTTATTGTAGTTAGAACCTTTGATTTGTCGGTTGATAACAAACGATAAATAGCTATTAGTTTTATCCCACTCGATTGACTCAACATTTACATTTTCTGCTGAAACGTAACTTGGCTTCCACTCGTTCCAAAGGTTTGTGAACGAAATTGAAGAAAAGTTCAGCTCCATATGGGTCCGCGCGGACCAGTGACTACGACTCGTATTTTTAATGATTTTATTTGTGTCACGACCTTGAGAATCCTTTTCATGTTCCCAGTAATAGTGGGCTTTGATAGGAATCGACATCGCGATTTCCCATCGTTTAGGATCATCTGGAAATGATGGGTTTACTTGCTTTGCTACAAGCGCATCTTGAGTAATTTCGAACGCCACATTACAGTGTTCAGGAACGATAGCATTATTTGTATATAAGAATTCCGACCATTCACCCGTTTCCATCTCTGAAAGCCAACCACACAAAAATGTTTTTGGAACTTCGACCATCTTTCCAGTTTTGGGATCTACCTTCGATTCAACGAAGAATGACTTCTCGATTCCTTCGTCCGTAGGAATTGGTGTTTCAGTCGCCGGCGATTTGTAATTACAATTAACCAGTGATAACGCCGTGAATAGCCCAAAAACAAAGTGTAAACTTTTTTTACAGCTGAATTCGAAACTTGTAGATCGCATAGGTCCCAATCCTTTTATGTTTGATTTGAAACGAAACTGATTGGTCAAACACCAAATTCAATCGCGTAATCAACTCAGACGGTTCTAAGGTTTTAGTATTCCTATTTCCATGCCCGCGCGTGAAAACACGTAAAACCGCCTCAGACTGAGACGTTTAGATTAAAAAACTAGAAAAATGTAAATCAAACGTTCACCATACGCGTCTTTCAGTAACCAAAAGTTCGACGAAATAATTTTTTCAAATACCAGTCTCACTGCGTGCTAGCCTTAAATATAGAACCGTCCATAACGCGACACCTTTGGGAGTGGGCCATGAGTATCAGAAAGATGATACCAAAAGATCTGTATTCGTTTTTTCTCAAAAAGAAATTCTCACCATCTTCATTCATTGATAACAAAAATATCAAAATTAAAATGGCGACAACAAAAGAAGAATTTGAGACCGGACTTAAATTACTTCATGACTGCTACATCTCAAAAAAATACATGACGCCAGATCCTACCGGATATTTTTTCAACTCTTTCGCCCTTTTACCGGAAACGAATCTAATCATTGCCACATTTAATGATAAAGTAATCGGAGCTGTTTATTTATATAAAGATTCCTATCTAGGCTTACCGTCTGACAAGTACTACGGAAAAATTAACGACTTCTACAGAAAGTCTGAGGGCAAGTTGGCTGAAATATCAGCGATAGCCGTTCATGACTCGTTTAGAAACAAGGATCAGAGTATCTTTTTGCTCTTAATGAAATATGTTTTAATTTTTTCAAAACAGTTCTTGCAAGTGACACGTTTGATTCTAAACGTCGACATGGAAAATCAAGTATTCTATGAATCACTTTGGCCTTTTGAACGTCGCGGTGGTATTCTGAAGTATCCTCATTCTGCCACTGCATTTTCTGTGTTTATGGGTTTAGATCTAGCCAAGATTAATTTAAATCGTCGAAACTTTTTGGATTTAAACCTGAACACAAATTTAAATATTCAGTCATTTATTGCTAAACGTGATGAGCGATTGAAATTTCCTGTCCGTAATCAGGGTCAGGTATTGTTCCCTACGCTTAGCTATGATTTAATTCAGCATTTATTTAATAGAAAGACGGACTTCTTGAATCGCTTAAAGAAAAATGACTCTATGTTCTTTAATGAAATCTACTATCATCTATTCGATCGTGATCGTTTAGAAAAGTTAGTGGGTGCAGAAAAGATAAACTACATCATTCGTAAATATCGTGTCCCTGTTGATTTATTTGCTGTCCTAAAAATTGACGGACGCGACATTTTGACTAAAATCACGGATATTTCTAGCGACGGATGCTTTGTAAAGATCCCTAACAATCAAAAGTTAACGACTATGCATGAACAGGACGTATCCCTGAAGTTTAAACTTCAGGGTAAAAGCTTTACCATTGAGTCACGCATTATCTGGGAAAACAAAGGGCAAAGCCCCAAATCACCTAAAGGTTTTGGGATCGAGTTTGAAAATAAAATACCCGAGATATATGAGCTAGCGAAAGACATGCTCTATAGCATCGCTAAATAACGATTTATACTCAAATGAGACGGAATTGCCGCTGCATTGTCCAATGACTCCACCAAAACTTTAGCTGCATGAAACGATAACCCCATACCATGTCCTGAACATCCAGCCATCATGTGAACATTTTTAAACTGCGGAGCCTCGCCGATAATCATCTGTCCATCCGGAGTAAAGCCCATAATACCCGACCACTGATTCCTAATCTTAGCCTGGCTAGTGAAATCGAAAAAATTCTTTGTAAAATCAAACAACGCATTCTGAATTTTATCAGACACTTGATCGTTATAAGTGTTTTCGTTATCTAAATCTAAATTTCTAAATCCACCGATCAAAAGTTCACCGGTAGGCATTTGACGGAAATAACACAAATGCTTGGTCAAATAACAAGGACCCTTTACGCGCTTAGGAAGGGGTTCGGTCACGATGACTTGACCACGCTGTGGGCGCACTACCTTTTCCCAGTTTGGCCATAGCAATCCCAAATAGCCATTTAACGTAACCAAACCTTTCTGGCTCTGAATCAGCAAATGCTGAGTTTCACAGACAACGTTTGACTCGGATTCCATCTTACAAATCTCTTGGTCTTCGATGACTTCGGTATTTTTTAGCAAAGACCGTAATTCTTTAAGTAGCAAGATCGGGTGAACCACACCATCATGTATGTACTCAATGCCGCCTTTGAACCCTTTAACCGCATAATCTGACGTAATCTTGGCTTCATTAATTAGCTCAACATCGATCCCAAGTTTAGACATTGTATCTGCAAGTGCTATGTAACGAGCAAAATCGGCGTCACTAGCTGCCACCGTGCACGAACCGGTGTTCGCGAATAAAACTTTATCTACGTTCCCTTTAATAATTTCGGATTTTACTAACTCACGGTTCTGTTCTGAGAACTTCCAAATTTCGACAGCCTTCTCTGCGCCGAAATCCTTCACAAGCTTAGCAAAATGTTCTGACGAGCCACAGGTAACAAAGCCGGCGTTGCGACCCGATGCCCCTGACCCAATTTTGTAGCGCTCAATCAAAGTAATCTTGGACGTTGGATATTTTTTCTCTAACCAGTAGGCCGAAGACAAACCTGCGATTCCGCCACCAATAACTAAAAAATCAGTTTCGATTTTCTTCTTGTTGTTAGCACTATTCCAATACGAAATACTCATTCAAGCTCCAGAATCATTTCGATGGCTGTACAACGGCAAGGATAACCATCTCGGGTACACACATAATCAACATCAATCCAATAATCGGGATGTTCCTTTAACGTTTTAAAACCAATTTTGTTCAAATATTTAAATGACGAGTTTGCCGGTGATTCTTTCCAGCAATGAGTCAGGATGCCCCGAGCGTGCAAAGTTTTTAATGCTTCAATGGCACGTTCCGATAGTTTAGGACCCCATCCTTGTCCTTGAACATCCGCAGATAAGAACAGACTTTGAAAATATCCAAGATCTGCTAAATCATACCCCCACAATTCTGGACTTAGTTTTTTACCTTTACCATGATCCCACTGCCCTGGAGGATAGCACAAGCGCAATCCATGAATTTTGTCTTCATCCTGCTCATCGACTAAAACAAACGAGGTCACAACGCCATTTTTTTCTGATCGACGCTGACTATCTTCAAGCTCAGTTTCAGAATAGTAATCTTTACCAATGTTTACATCCGTAAACGATTTTACATTCTTAATATCTGATTTTTGAAATTCTCGAATTTTCATGCTTTGAGCAAAAGTCTTCTCTGAATTGAGTTTGAATGTCAATGGCATCCCACTCTAAGGATTCGTCATTTAAATCCCACTTCTGATACACGACCTGTACGTAATGAGTCAGCTCGTGTGCCAATGAATCATCTATACAGCGCTTTAATTGATCGTAATAAGATTTATCGTCCATCAAAAAGATTCGGTTAGTTTTCACGCTGTAGGCATTGGTAATAAAATCTGGCAAAAAGTTCCACTGCTCGTGCAGGGCATTTTGAAAAACTTCCAAAGGAGTTACACTTTTTAGCAAGACCTCTGGCATAGGAAGATCTGGGTTTCTGGCAAGTTTTTTCTTAGCTAACACATAATCTAAAATCGTCTCAGACGAATATGTGAGTTTGGCTAACTGAGTTTCTTGCGCGAATAATTTCGGACTTAACCCTAAAACAATGGCCAATACTATAATTTTTGTTTTCATACTAACAGTTCAAAGGATGCCGCTATTCTAAGTCAATAAGAAATCTAGCGTCCGTATTCCCGAAAAGGCAAAAAACTATGTATATTGTGATGCAATATGATTAATTCATAGAAGCAATGAACTTTTTGTACTAAACACAACTCTAAGTATGGATTTGTTTAATCATTCAAACGATAGCCAACTAGGCGTTCCTCTTTCAGAGATCTTAAGACCCAAATCCCTAGCCGATTTTATGACAACGGCGGGATCGACACTAACGCGTTTACCTATCCAAATATGGCTACAAAAAGACTTTCTTCCTAACTTAATTCTATGGGGGCCTCCCGGCACCGGCAAAACGACATTTGTTCGTTTGCTTGAAAAAGAGACAAAGTACACATTCCTACTAAAAAATGCGACGGACCTATCAACCAAAGAAATGAAAACCATTGGAGATGAAGCTCTTGAGCGTAAACGTCTCTATCAAAAAAAAACTGTCTTATTCATCGATGAAATCCATCGTTTAAACAAAGGCCAACAAGATACACTATTGCCCCACACGGAAGCAGGCCATTTTATTTTGATTGGCGCGACGACTGAAAATCCAAACTATGAATTAAATCGCGCCCTATTGAGCCGATCGCGGATAATCACGTTTACAAAACCAGAAAAAGACGTTCTAAAATCTTTGTATCTCAAAGCCTGTGAGCAGTTGAAAGCTGATTGCGATCACTTTCTAACTGACGAAGCTTTGCAATTTGTCATCGACATTTCAGATGGTGATGTTCGTCGTTTTTACAATCTGATCGAAACTCTGTTCTATTCGAATGTAAATGACAAATCACCTATGGGCGATTTAGAAATTCTGTTAGAAAAGAAATATATCGCCTACGACAAAAAGGGCTCCGAACACTACGATACGATTTCTGCATTTATTAAGTCCATTCGCGGCAGCGATACGAATGCAGCTCTTCTGTACATGGTTAAAATGCTTGATGCGGGTGAAGACCCAGTATTTGTCGCTCGTCGTTTAGTGATCTTAGCATCTGAAGATGTGGGAAACGCGGAACCACGGGCCCTGACTATCGCAATCAATGGTTTGCAAGCTGTTGAGTTAGTCGGAATGCCGGAAGCTGAAATTGTACTCGCACAAGTCGTGACATTTTTGTCCAGTTGTCCAAAGAGCAACCGCTCGTACAAAGCACTGCACGCGGCTCGCGCGTTTTTCCAAAAGCATTCTGATTTTGAGGTTCCCGACCATTTACGTTCAGGCAATATTCCTAATATAACGAAGAATTACAAATACCCTCACGATTTCCCAAAATCTTGGGTCGCACAAGATTACTTACCAAATGATTTAAAAATTACTGAGGATTTTTATCAGCCAAATGACTATGGCCAAGAAAAGAATTTAAAAGACTTTATGACGTGGTTACGGGGAAATACTAGCGCGCGATAAAACATTAGTTTTTGGTGCCGCCGTACAATGACTTGAATCAAAAACTAAATTCACAATCGTTTTTTCCGCTGGCGTATCATACATACGGAAATAGTATTTAGAGTTATAATGTGTCACATTTAAGTAATTCTTAAACAGTTGCGGGAAAATTTGGCTCGTGGAAAAGTCTACTTTCCAAACGTTCACACTTTTATTGTACGTATTATATGTCGTTTCAAACTTCTTGGCCTGAGTCGTAGTAAAAACCAAATTAATTTTATTATTCTTATCACTGTGAAGATTTTCAAGTTCGATAGCGAATGTAATATTTTTTAATTTCTGATGCTTCTTAAGACGCTCATTCAAAATCGCATTATCTTTAAACTCACCCGACGCCGAATCAATAGGAATTGAACAGGTCGACTTAGCCATTACAGATGGGCCAATCAAAAGTAAAATTAAAGATAATACCAAATGTTTCATACTATTCACTAAAGCACCTAGTATGCCAATCGGCCTGCATTTGGGGCGACTTAACGGCCTGATTTACGCAAAACGTCCCTGCCATGACTTGTTTCTTATCATCTCACTTTGAGACTTGCCGTTACCTTGATTCAGGCTGGTGCTCGAGTCGCTCCTCTCTAGGAAGGGGGTTGGGAGGCACAAAGAACTAAAAAAAGAATAGGTCCATATTGAATAGATATGAACGAGTTGAGTTTTTTGAGATGAAATTTCTGCGAAAATATTTTTCTATTTAGACTTTTTCATCTTAATTTTTTCGAAAAACACGCAGAAAGTCCTGTCAATGCAATCGACAGAAAATGGAAAGATTTGCTTAACCCATTAGAAGCACGAACTTCGCGAATTTTTCGTTAATGGTTCGGCGTGGGAAATTTTTTGAGTTGATTGGGTTTTTCTTTTCATCAGACATGTACAATCCTCCTCTTTGCGGAAAGGCGATATATTTGAAATCCGGCTCCGCAGGCGCATGGATGCGCGTTCCCCTGCGGCTGCCCGAGGGCCACGATGGCCCGAGACAGGATTTCAAATATATCGCCTTTCCGCAAAGAGGAGCGAATCTACCCCCTGCCCTCGTTGAAAAGAAAAACCCAATCAACTCAAAACAATCGGTTTAATTTTGGGCGGCTTGTTCTATGCGGCCATCGCCCATCACATTGAACAACAAAGATTTCTGCTGCATCTTAAGCGCATTACCTACGCCCCAGTATACGAAGACTTGCATCGCCGCTAGTGGGTTCGCTTTCTTTCCCATATTAAATACGCTTGGGATTTGCACTTCTGATGCGAAATCTACGCCCCAGCCTACCGTTAGATCAACCGGTGTTACAGATACGTTCGCTAAATATTGGCCGACGCCGTTGAAGCTGCCGCCATATACGTAACTAATTCTAAATGTAAATTTAGCTACTTTTTGTCCTATTTTTGTTTTTTGTTCGACTGTGAATACTTTTGATTTTGGAATTTTCCATTCCTCTAGATCTGTCCAACACGTTACACCTTTTGGCAGCCCGTGTGCTTTATACGTACTGACTCGCATAGTAGGTTTGCCTTGCTGAACGATAGACCAAACCATATTTCCTATATTTATAATCTGATCGACGATGATTCCAGAATTTCCTGGAAACAAGCCTCCTCCACCGGTCCCTATACCGCCACCGATACCACCTATGCTACCCCCGATGCCTCCGATCCCGCCAATCCCTCCAATGCCGGAACCTGAACTATTACCGGGTGCCACAATCACTGTACCGCCGCCAAGATCGCTGGTACCCGAACCCCCAATCACGGGTAATCCGCCAACGCCGCCGGTATCACCACCAACGATCGCACCGCTACCGGTGTCTCCGGAAAGTGCGCTACTATCGCTACACTCCTGCGTTTGATCGAAATAATTATTTTCAGGATACAGATCCGTAACATCAGTAACGATGTATTCACCAAGATCTATTTGCTGTGGACTGGCCGGTACTGCTGCCGCCCATGTCGTTGTTGAAAGACCAAAGAACGCCGCCAAGAAAACATTTTTCAATTTCATAACCCCTCCATGAAATTGACTAACGTTCTAAAGAGTTTTCAATCTAACCGTCAAATCACGGTTTATATTTTCAGATATAAGGTATTTTTATTTTACGTGCGGACTAAACAAGCTGCGTAGAAACCATCAAACGGTGTCGTATCCGGACGAACATGAAACTCGTTATCTAGTTTCCAGTTAGGATTTTCTGCTAGGAAATGTTTCACTTGAAGTTCATTTTCTTCAGGGAAAAGGCTACACGTCGCGTACACCAGCTTGCCATCTTTTTTCATCATTTGCGAATAGCTACCCAAAATTTCTCTTTGGGTTTGCATTAGATTTTGTAAGTCATCTTTTTTAAGTTTCCATTTAGCATCGGGATTACGGCGAATCACACCCGCCCCCGTGCACGGCACATCTAATAGGACGCGATCGAATGAATTTTCAAATCGCTTGATCACTTTTTGCGAGTCGATCACCTTTTGTTCAATAATATCGACTCCATTGCGAGTTGCACGTCCACGCAGTTCTTTTAGACGACGATCATTAATATCAAGACTGATGATTTTGCCTTTGTTTTTCATTAGCGACGCTAAATGTAGACTTTTGCCACCGGCACCCGCGCACGCATCCACGACACGCATTCCGGGACGCACATCCATCAATAATGATATCATTTGCGACCCACCGTCTTGAACTTCAAAGAATCCCTTATGAAAGGCTTGAGTCGAAAACACATTTTTCTTTTCTGATAATCGTAATGCATTAGGAACTTGTCTAACCGGCTCGACCGAAACATCTTCCTCTTTTAAAGCTTTGATGACTTGATCAAGGTTAGATTTAATTTCATTTACACGAAGGAAAATAGGAGCCGTATCATTCAATGATTTTAAAATTTTCTCGAAATCATTCGGGTAATATTGCTTGAATGTCTCTACGATCCAATCTGGAAATGAATGTTCTACCGCTAACGGCAGAGTCTTCGACAAATTGATTGCCTGAACGGCACTCTGATGTGCCCACTCTGGAGTTTGCCCTGTTTTATCTTTGAAGTAAGCTAACCATAATCGAAATATACTGTGATCATTTATGGCTTTGGGATCTAAATAGTCTTGATCATTCATTCCAGCCAGTGACCAGTAACGACGACGGAAGCGCACGCAATCGTACACCGACTCCGCAAAGAATCTACGATCACGTGATCCCCACTTTCTGTTGTCCTTAAATACGCGCTCAATGGCTTTGTCCGCGTAGATGGTTTCAGTAAAGATCGAAATCAGGGTAACTACAATTTTATCGACAAGTAATTTATGAATTTTCAAAATGTAAACAAAGCTCCTAGAGCTAGATAAGTGCCATTGAATTGACCGTCTGACAATAGATGGACATGATTTTTTATCCCTGTCTCTATAAAAAATCCAGTGCTGCCTGCAATATTAAAAAACCGCGCCCCCATGAATAGCTGATAATCAAAAGATAAATTACTTTCTTGATCGATCTGCTTAAAAAACACGCCTAACCCAGCACCCGCTCCGAAGTACAATGGGAACTGCGATCCCGCTTCTGGAAACACGATAACTGGCAAAATGGTGAACTTCACTGGTTTTTGATCAACGACTTTGAACTCATTCAATTCAAAACGAACATTCAGATCCGTCTGTCCCCACTCATCAAAGCGGTAGGTAACCCCAAACCCCGCCTTGCCCGTGTCTTTTTGTTTATCTTTCTGGCCCCACAACCATGTTTCGCTGTTCATATAGTTACTGGCGTGAATAGCTAAATAGTGATCTCCTGAATTCACACGGCTTGAACCGCGAGGCGCCTTTTCGGCGTCGGACTGGAAATACTCCTGAGCCTTTTCTCGCCCCGTTTTAGGCGCCTCGGCGTCCTTTCCAGATTGATTTTGAGCTAACTTACGACCAACTCTGAACTGCTGATTGGACAACGCCGCCTCGCTCACAAACACAATACTGAAAATGAAAAGTAAAAATTTCAAGGAAACCTCGCTTTGCTGTTAGAATAAAGGTAAAGGCTCTTTGAGGCAAACTGAACACCTAAAACGAACTCGATGAAAGCCCCGCTGGAAACACGAAAAACCATCCTAACTTAATAAAATGACATGGTTTTTCAAAAATCATCTGAGTCACCAGAGCGCTCCCGTTAACGTAACAGTACGCGATTTCTAAAAACGCGTTATTGACGTTATAAAATTTTGATTTTCAATCCCCCACGAATAACAAGAATCCTGTTTTTTAGTTCGCCATCGGAATGGAATTTTGGTATATCCAATCTATATGAAATGCCCATACTGCGGTCACAAAGAGGACAAGGTTCTAGATACGCGCGTACAAAAGGATAGCTCTATCCGTCGTCGTCGCGAATGCTTGGAATGCCATGCTCGTTATAGCACGGTGGAAACTCTTTTGTTTAGTTACCCAATGGTCGTTAAAAAAGACGGTCGCCGTGAACCCTTCAGTAAAGAGAAATTACTGAAAGGAATCCAGGCATCCTGCCAAAAACGACCAGTCAGCCTAGCTCAAATTGAAAATACAGTAGAGAAAATTGCGTCATGGATCATCCAACGGGGTGAGAATGAAACGTCGTCTCGTATTTTAGGCAAGAAAGTGATGGCAGAATTAAAACAGCTAGATGACGTAGCGTACATTCGTTTCGCGAGTGTTTACAGAACATTCAAAGACGTTCAAGAATTCGTAGAAACACTGGAAGACGCCGAATTAATCGATTTTGCGGACACATCTCAAGAACAATTACCTCTAACTGCTTTTAATCCAAATATCAAAGTGACGTTATGAACCAAGACAGAAGACATGCGCGTGAGCTGGCTTTACAGCTTCTATTTCAATCTGAATTCGCACCTCAAATTTCTATAAATGCATTCTTGCACCTGTACGATAATAAGTACGGAACAGAAACTATCGAGTACGCTGAAGTTATTATCAAAGGCGTTGCGGATGCTAAGAATAAAATCGACGAAAAAATTTCTTCTGTTAGCCGCAACTGGAAAGTCGATCGCATGGCATTAGTTGACAGAAATATTCTACGCGTGGCGATTTTCGAAATGAAACTAAGCCATGAAAAATTATCTGAAAAAATCGTTATTAACGAAGCGATCGAAATTGCGAAAAAGTATGGAAATACAGACTCTGCAGGGTTCATTAACGGTATTCTAGATCAAGTGAGCCGTGAAGAATGGCATTAATCGTTCTTTCCGTAAATCAGTCCTATAACCCTGGTGCTGAGTTATGGATCGTTCCTGATTTCAATCACTCAAAAATTGCGTCTAAGTTAGATTGGTACAACAGTTTCCTTGCGGGCAAGATGACGCGAAAAGAATCTAAAAAAATGGATTCATACCTTGTCGAAATTTTAGAAGAAACTGAATTGCCAGATTTCAAACTTAATTCATCGGCGGACGACATTATTTTGATTCCAACAAAGTCTAAGTTCCCTAATCGCTGGACCGCTTTCGTCCCGTTCAAAAAGGACCTAGCCAATTGGTGTAGCCAAATTAACAAACTCTACCTTGATTTGAAAAATCCGTCTTTAAGGATTTTTTTGCCTACCAACCTTAGTTTGAGTGAGTTCACCGAGACTTGGCGTTCGATTAGCTCTGTAGAAGATTTGTCCATTGTACTTGAAAACTAGACGCTCCCCTTGCGACGATAGGGGATATGTCATTATTCACAAAACTATTCGATCCATTTTTTGAAACTAACAAAGAAACTCAATCCGCTTTCGATAGTCGTTTTAATAACTTCTATGACAAAGAGTCTTTCAAGTGGTGCTCGCGCCCGTTCTCGTATTTGCCAGAATCAGAAAACCTTAAGATTCAAGCGCTTTATTCTAAACTGACTCCATTCTTTGAATGCACAGGTTTAGTTTATATTAATCAGCAGCACGTGCGCTTTACTCGGAAAGACATTTTTGAACAGAAACAAGATGTCTCTCAAAAAGAATTCAATTTAGATATTTCTAAAGCACCGTGCTTTCAGTGGGTTCACCTGAAATCAGATCAACGAAAAGCTGATTTATTGAAAACTGAATACGGAATTAAAAACACTGAAAAATTTGAAGTCTTAGTTTTCAAATTACGCTCTGATTACGCTTTGATCGTAGCTACAGCACAAGCTGAGCCATGGTTACGTATTAAATTGGACGCCTTCTGGGAACAAATCATCTTAGGCTATTGCGATAATGAGTAGAAAGCATTTAATTTCTATTATCTCGGATGGTACAGGCGAAACAGCGGCGACGATGATTCGTGCGGCGCTGGTGCAATATAGTCAAAGCGAAATCCAAATCATTAGAAATAAAAATGTTCGGTCAGAAAACCATATCGATGCTTTAATTGATGAGTGTGCAGCTGGCAACGGAATGATCGTACACACGGTCGCTTCGCCAAGCATGCGAAAAAAAATTCAAGAACGTGCCTCGGAAAAAGGTATCTTATCTTTTGATTTATTAGGCCCTTTGCTGGGAACACTCGATAGTTATTTTGGTTTTGCGTCAGAATCTCAGGTCGGTGTATTACGTGCCGTAAATGAAAATTACTTTAAGCGCATCGAAGCGATTGAATACACTGTTAAACATGATGACGGCAAAACTCTACATGATTTAGATAAAGCCGACATTATTTTGCTCGGCATTAGTCGCACGAGTAAAACCCCTCTGAGCATTTTCCTAAGCCATAAAGGCTGGAAAGTAGCCAACGTTCCTATGGTTCTAAATACTCCCGTTCCTGAAGAAGTCTTTAAAGTGGATCAGCGTCGCATCGTAGGATTGCTCATCGACATTGAATCACTTCAAAGAATCAGAAAAAACCGACTAGAAAAATTTGGACAAGATCCAGGTGGCGAGTACGCCTCGTTATCCCAGATCCTACAAGAAATCGAATACGCAACGGCAGTGTTTAAACAAAATCGCAAGTGGCCAGTATTTAACGTAACGGACCGAGCTCTTGAAGAAACAGCGACCGAGATCGTGAAAGTGATCAGCAGTCGCTTGGGTCTTCCCGATTCGGTTATTTTTTAGAGGGAATATGACATTTATATTAAGCGCATATGCCTTGATGATATCCGCTAAAATTCTCGTGACTAAATTTAATAAGAAATCTATGTGGATTACTTGCGGCATTCTATTGCTGGGTCTAATTAGTACTGCGGCATGGGGCAAACGTGCGGCTTTTTATAATTTTGTATTTTTCGCAAGTTCTGTAACTTTAATTTTTTCCATGAATCAAATGTGGGTTATACAGATCAAAAGGAAATTTTATTCCTTACCCGCTATTGTACTGCAAATTCCGCTACTATTAGTTCCACTCTACAAAACACAAATGTCACCTAAACTTAGTTTCCTAGTGTTTGGTTTTTCATTTATTACTGGTTTACTAATCGATCAATTTTTTTCTAGCCCCTATCCTTTTTCTTCATTCTTTGAATTTAATTTTTACCGGTCAGAAAAGAATAAATCAAAGCTACCCGTTACAGAACTGCAGTCCTATTTAAAAAATAACTTAGGCAACTTCGTTTTGGGTCAAATTTTTATCAAGAAATACAATGAAGCGTCTGAGTCCGATAAACTTCAATTTCAAAAAGAACTTTTACCCAGTTTACTGACCTACTGGGTTTCAAAGAAAACCTTTACCTCGATGCACCCAATGGCAAAAGCTTTCAATCAACTAGACATCGCCGATATTAAAGAGAGCTTTACTTACTATGATCTAAACAACATGGATTTACCCTGGATTCACGACGTATTCCGTTGTGGTTGTTGGAAAATAGGAATCTACTTATTAGACCAGTACCTTCTCACCAATAAGCAATCCAAAATGTATGCCTCGAGCCTACTATGGTCAGACCGTATTCTAAATGATTTAAAACGTGTTTCGTTTGACGATGAGAACATTGAAAACTGGTTGATGGACTATCGTGAACGGTTCAAAGGAACGCCTCTTTCTGCCAAAATCCAACTCGTATACCACAATAAAGATGACTGGTTTGAAAAGAGTTATCGTTTTGCTGCTTTATAAATCTAAGTTTTAAGGAGACTTTATGAAATTAACTAATTTTGTTCTATTGATCGCAATGCTAGGAAGTGCTGCGAATGCTAGTATGGAGTATCGCGCAGGAAGAAACTACATGTGGTCAGAAAGGGCCAATGGAACCGTTGGTACCACCATCTATGGCGAAGGCTACACTAGCTTTGAAACCATGAATGCAGAAGACCTTAAAAACCGAGGGTATTCCCAAACGATTAAAAGCGTAAAGCAAGATAAGTGGAAACACGAAAAAAATGGTACCACTGGCTCTGTGACAATTAATCGTCGAGGGCCAAGATCCTTTGAGTCTATTATCAGCGAAGGAAAAGAAAACGGTGTCGACTGGACGGATATATCAGTATTTGGCGAGGGAAACACGCTAACCCGTCGTACAATTTGCAAAGACCTAGACTGCTATGTAGTTTCGAAATCAATATGTACACAAATGTCAGCCGTTGCCGGCGTAAGGGATGCTACAGAAGCGAAAGCAATTGCCAAGACCTGCCAAGCCATGTCTGACACTTTCACATTTGCGCTGAGGAATGGAAAAAACTCGCAAAGCATTGAAAAGGACTTTAACTCCGACATTCAAAAGGTTTCTAATACGTGGAGATCGAAGAAAATGAATTTGGGAGAGGCGAACACTTTAGGTGCACAAAATCTCTTCGGTTACCTACAAGCCTGCAGCGAAATGGAATGGTATAACAAAGCCAACGTTGAAACAGTTAGCAGTCCAGCAACGCCGGGTACCACTGGTGGCAGAACTAGATAGTTATTTCTTAACGTAGATACCGATTAATTTACGATCGTCACTGACTAAGCCTTTGCCCGTTCTTGAACGTTCACTGTAGTAGTCACTGACGAATCCGCCTTTACCAACGTCTTCGGTTTTGATTTCAATGTGTCCCGCATCTGGGGCTAAAATATCACGATTACTATCGTCATCTCTCGACCGTACCAAGCGCGTGATTGGATTTGGTTCATACACAAGAATAGCACCTTTTGGGGCTTGCGACGGATCCGTAATCTTCCCTACTAAATGTGGATCATCCATAATATTGATAAAACCTTCCGCTTTTAATTTGTCACCCGCATTTCGTGCCAATGCACCCTCTAAACGCTTGCTTGTTAAGCCCGCTTTAAGCAAAGCGTTCTTCACGTAACGATAGCACCATTTAAATTTGGAATTTTTGTATTCTTTAGGATCCCTCTTATTCTTTTTAGCGTGGTCAATCATCTGCACCGTTTGCTTGTCTTTCGAATATGCGGCGTAAGTTTCTAGAATGTATTTATTTGTTGTCTCGAGCTCAAGCTTACCTGCAACTGTTTCCGTCTTTTTATCACAAAATAAACACAATCCCGATTGCGTTTGCTTTCTGACTTCCCAGGTATCAGTGCCATCATAATCTGACGCCGTTCTTGGTGAAACGACTTCATCTTCCTCAACTACAACCGCTTCAGCTTTAATTGCTTTTTGTAAGTCTTCCGGTGCAATTTTAACTTTCTTTTCCGCTTCGCCTTCTTTTTTCACGCGCACTTCGACCATCTCGCGATGGGCTTTTGAGCTTGCGATACCCATACGGTCCATTGCATTTTCTTGCATTTTTAATTGAATCAGTTCCATTAAAACACTTTTCACGCGCAAAGCTTCTGGATTTTCTATGGTCATAGTCTCGCGCTGTCCAATTCTTGAAAAGAGACTTTCGGTTTCCATGTTGCGTTTAAAGCTTTCATATATATGATCAGCCGTTGTCTGAATAATAATGTTTGATCCCATGGGAATCGTGTATGGCTTGTTTGCCGAATCGACTCCGGCCATAGGCCGACGAGCATACATTGAGATGTCGATTGGTTCTGATTTAAAGGAATAGGGAACATCCAAGATCGCAGCTCGTGCCTTTTCGATATCCGCGGGGAAATACGAGGCATTGTTTGCCAATGCAGAGATGACTAAAAATGGGATAATAAAAACAAGCATTCTCATACGAATAGATACAATCAAATCAGATACCACCGCAATTGTCTCGACGTGAAACAACGCCGAATCCAAACTCGCCCTAGGCTTTTTTAGATCGCCCCAGTCCCATCTGAAATCAAGGTGTCGAACTTTAGCCGATCGTCTAGTCTTTATTCGGCGAAGGTCCGGCATTCTTTTCTGATATGGTTACACTAATATACGTTTGCTATACTGTTTGCATGAGTATATTCCAGCGCCTTCTAATCAGCTTAGCCATGATTGTATTACCAGTCTTATTTATCAACTGTTCTAGTTCCTCGTCTTCATCTTCGGACACCCCGGCTCCCGCGCAACCGGTAGACGCCGTTGAAAACATAGTTCCCAAAGGTAGTCGTACATTAGGTGTCGATATCGTTGATGAATCTACCGCGAGTTCGTTCACTCAAAACGTGACCTTCGCAAAAGCAATTGGGGCCGAGTATTTTATTTTAGATATGCTTTGGAATCAGATTGAAACTGGCGGCAGCGATTCGTCGTGTACAGCTGGATCTTACGTAGATGCTGGAAGTCGTCTATCTATTCTAAACTCGACATTGCCGGCCGTTGACATCAAAGTAACGATTAACTTTAGTTTATCGACAACAAATATTTGGGGTCTACCAAGTGTATTTAGTCCATCAGATTTTACGGCAGATCCAAGCGCAACGGCCACTCAAAATAAAATAGATATTATTGCCTGCCGGTATGTGAATGCACTCAGCTATGTGTTCTCTCAAATTCCTAATGTAAACGTCGTTAGCCTACAAATCGGAAATGAAATCGACTATCTTCCTCAAGCGACTAACGCAAACTTCTGGGCTAACTATTGGCGGTTCTTTGCATCGGCGGCAAGCTATGCGCGTACGATTCGTACCACGTCCATTACGTCGGCTCTACCCGTCGGTGTCACGGCATCTTTGTCTGGTTTAACGGGTGGCAAGGGTGAAGTGATCCGATCAGGCTTAAATGCCCTCAATGCAAACATTAGTGATTTTGTCGCAGCTAATTACTATCCTTTTGAAGGCGGCGGATCCAGTGCGAAGATCGCCCAAATTTCAAGTATGTTTGCATCACTTATTACGGCGGCAGGAGCTAAACCGATTCGAATTCAAGAATATGGCTGTCAAAGCGGAGCAATCTCTAGCAGTTCCGAAACATTGCAAATGCAGTGTTTTGAAGAGCTCTTAAAAGTTTGGGATGCAAATCCAACAAAGATAACGCATATAAATTTACTACGCATGAATGATTTATCCTATGCGAAGGCTTATGCATCCGCCAGCAACTATTCGACGCCAGCGGCACCAGACGCAACCTTTGTAGACTATATTCAAACTCTAGGTCTTCGTACTGATGGCGGCCAAGACAAACCCTCTTACTCGTATCTTAAAACACAATTAAAAAAACGCGGTTGGTAACCCCTCCGCTTTGGCTCGAATTAATAATCTTCCATACTAATTGATTTTTAGTAACGATCGATTACGCTAATGATATGTCTTTATCATCATTGCATCTTGATGCTTTCTATATAGTTACTCAGGTTTTGAACTTCACCAAAGCGGCGGAAAAGCTAAACATTACTCAGTCAGCTTTGTCTCAACGTATTTTAAATCTAGAAACTGAATTAGAAACTACACTCTTCATCCGCGATCGCGCCGGTTTAAAACTAACTGAAGCGGCAGTCAGTCTTGTGCGCTTTTGCCAGATACGAAAAACATTAGAAGAAGAGTTCCTTAGCCAAATTAAATCTGCCAATCCCAAAGAACTGGGTGGTACCCTAAGCATCGGCGGATTTTCATCCATTACGACCTCAATCTTAATCCCGACACTCGCTCCGTTTCTAAGGAAGCACCCCAATGCCCATGTTTCCATTCATTCCAAAGAAATTGATGAACTTGTAGCGATGATTAAGAGAAATGAAATTGATTTTATGATTCTAGATGATCGTTTGCAAAAAGATGAATTAGAGCGAATCTTTTTAGGGTTTGAAAAAAACGTAATGGCAGAATCAAAAGACTACGCTGGTGGCGATGTATTTCTGGATCACGATGAAAATGACTTAACAACATTTAACTATTTAAAAAAATTCAAGCGCATGAATAAAAATATCAAACGCGTTTACTTAGATGACGTCCATGGAATTATTGCCGGCTTGAAAAGCGGTCTTGGCAGAGCAGTTGTACCACTACATTTAATCAAAAATGAAAAATCTCTAACGGTCATAAATCCTAGAGATTCTTTAGACGTACCGGTGTACCTATATTTTTTCAACCAACCTTTTTACTCGCAATTACACCAAGCGATTGTGGCTGAACTTAGCCAAAAATTTAAGGATGCTCTTAGTTAGAACACGACTCGCATTTGCACCCAAGCATCGTAGGTTTGATTAAACAACTTCATTTCGGATCCAGTCTCACCGGAACGCCCACCTAGCGCCACGGTCCACTGAAGATCAGAAATACCCGTATAAATCCAAGTTACACGATAGTACTGACTACGATCAGTATTATTTAGGATAGCAAAGAATAAAATATTCGAGTCATTCCAATTTCCTGGTTTCATCATATAAACCGAGGCAGACGTATACGACTTCCCCACATAAAATGGCACAAACTGACCGGACGCTAACTTCGTTGTATAGTCTGATTTATCACTAGCACCGTTTTCCTGCCAAAAGCCTTCCAATCCAAGACTTGCGATGTCGTCATCGTTATATTTAAACTCGTAGGACAATCCACCACTCGCGCTCTTGTCAGTGCCGACATCCGTCTGGGCCGCCTCAAGATAAATATCAAAGTCACTGAGGGCGAACGAAATATCTGATCCTAATTTCGTTTTTTGACCTTTGCGACTGTATGCCGACATCGTCCATTCCGACGTATTGATCGGAATCTCAAAGCGGCCAGCAATACCATTTTGACTGCTTTCATTTGCCGCTTCATTCACAGCAATTAAGTAGAAATTAGACGCACGCCACGGAACGTGAGCTTTTACCATCGAGATCCCTGAACGCAAATCCTCTTGGCGCAAGAAATCACGCTTTGTCAGGTTAATGAAATCCGTTGGGTTCCAAAATTTAGAAGCCCCCCATTTTATCTTCTGACGTCCTACCGTCCAAAAAATTTTTCGACCAGTGTTGAAACTAATTTTCATTTCATCTAGATAACTTGTATTCTGTTTTTGCGCACCACCGGTCAATGGCGATGGCACCGACTCATCTACTCCAGAATCATGCAATAATCGCCCTTTAAAAAAGGCACGAACATCATTCTTCATCTGAGCATCTAGGTATAACTCCAAAGTCATCGGACTTGTAATATAATCCTGCACCGTTGAATTTTCTAATTGGTAGGCCATCCACTCGGCCTGCAGATAACCACCCATCTTTAAGCGATCGGCCTCTACGATACGATGGTCTTCGGCTTGCATCCCTTTATCTTTTGAAAATCCTTTTTCAAACTCGTCTTCGATACTATTTGTTGCTCCGCCAGGAAAGTCTTCGGCAGAAAGGCTAAGCCCCGTTAACAACATTCCAGCTAAAATAAGTCGGGATAATCTCTTCATCATTACTTGCTCTTACTTTCGATCCATGCCTTCGTGAACATGTTTTCTTCTAGCTTACCTAAGTCAGTATCTTTTACTAGTACGATCGTAGAGTTACCCTTCTCTAGTTCATCAAAAATACGAATTTCTTCTGGTATCCAAACTTCACCTTTTTTGGATTCGCTATATTTCTTATTCCACTTTGGATAAAATGCCGAACGCATCAATTTACCACTCAACGCATACTCTTCACGCTTTAGTATATTTTTATCGGCTTGGTCTATCCACAAATTTAGCACTGGATACGCAACGTCTTTGCCTTCTTTCGCTGTTAACTTAAACTTGTAGACCTTGTAGTCCCCCAATTTATCAGCACCCTCATATTTTGTGGCGTACTCTTCAGTTAAACGTGATTCATCGAAATCACTACGACGCGAATTTGTACCCGCTAATTTTTCACGTTCTGTACGTCGTTCCCATTTTCCTGTGCCTGGATCGAAGTTCCATAAATTCTTGTCGATTTTTAAGTACGCCTTACCCGCCTCTTCTTTTGGCTTAGTAAAAAGGATCATAAATTTATCATCCCCATCGCGACGATAAACCATAGCCTGAAATAGACGTGGTTCTTTCTTTCTTTCCGTTTCTTTTACAAAAACTAGAGACTTGTAATCACCTGAATTTCGCTGGCGATCGTCTACCAGCTTGATAATGTCATCCGCCTGCGTCTGAGTTAACTCTTCCTTCTTCTCGGCGACCACATCCGCAGCCCAAGTTCGCAGAATGGGATTCATGATCAAAGACACGCTCAAAATACTTTTTAAAAATGTAACTTTCATTTTCTAAACTCCTAACTCTGATTAATCGCCGTAATCGGGCTCAATTTTGCAGCTTGAAACGCCGGGATCAAAGACCCAAGGGTAAAAAATATAACCAAAGAGAAAAAGGTCATTAACGCCTGTGCGAAACCAAATGTAAATGACAAATTGTTTGTCATTAAGAACATCTTAAAGGCATCGCTTTCGATAGGAATGGCTGCGGCATTCAGAACTTGGCAAATAACCGCCGCCAAGACCAAGCCTACTACTGTCGAGCTCACCGATAAAATCAACGACTCGAGTAAAAACATCCATAGAACTTTATTTTTTTGCATTCCGATTGCGCGTAACGTTCCGATTTCAGTGGTACGTTCTTTTACGGACATCCACAAGGCATTAATTAAACCCATTACAATTATGATTGATAATACTATTGTCAAAATGAATGTCAGCGCCCCTAAGAGACTCACGATCCACTTCAAAAAGGATGTTTCATCTTCCCAAGTGGTAATATCAATTTTTTGTCCCGTCCATGACTCGCCGGCAACCCGATCAAACTTCATCCAGAAAGGCGAGGACTCTTTTTCCATTAAAGTGTATCCCTTGTCTGGAATTTCTTTGCGCATGCGCGCTTCCACCTTGGGTAAATCAGACAATGTCTTTAGGTAAACCATAATCTGTCCGGTAGAGTCTTGTTTATTCTGATACAATTCACGTACATCTTTTGCATTTAGGTACGCGTTGAACTGCGACATCATTCCCACATCTTTCAACACGGCGACCACTCTAACGTCTTTGGTATTGGTCATATTACGATAGGTCGGCAACGAAACCGTTACCATATCTCCAACACCCACTTTAAGTTTTTTTGCATGAACATCAAATAAAGCTAGCGTACCGGGTTCAGATAGCTTCGATAGATCCGCTGGATTATTAGGATCTTTTGATGGTTCTACTTCGAGTCGGCCCAGAACATTTTTTTCCTGTTCCATGTTTACGCCCCACATGGGAATCATCGTAGAATCTGTTTCAGAAATTAATTTCCCGTACGCTTTTACCCGATCAATAATGATATCCGCTTCTGGGATCCTTTCCTTCGCATACTTCATCAATTCTGGATACTTTGTCACCATTGGGTTTGCTGAGCTCTGGCTGATTTTATAAAAACCGGCAATGTTCACATGCCCTGTCATTAGAGCCGTCCCATTGGCGATCATCGTTTGCTGCACACCATGAACAAGTGCTAACAATAAGGAGAAAATCACAGATACAAAAACAATTGAAACGGCCAACATCAAACTACGAACCCGACGTTGAAGTATATTTCTATAAGCAATAACAAAATAGACTTTCATACTACTCTCTCTTCTGCATCGCTTGTAGCGGCGATATTTTCATCGCTTTCCATGCCGGATATTGAGTGGCTAAAATGGCAATGACGACCATCACCGCCATCACTACGAAAATTAAGCTCAGGTTCAAATGCAAATACAGTTTCGGACCAGAAAAGAAAAAGGTGGCAACATCTCCGGATGCAGGAATACCAATCTTACCCAAAATAACTACTAGCAGCGCACCTAATGCCACACCAATACCGCCAAACACTACACTCAGGAATAACGTTTCGTAGAAAAATAGTCGATAAATAAACTGAGCATGAGCACCAATGGCTCTCATCGTACCGATTTCCTGTTTACGATTCATTGCAGCCATTAAAAGTGAATTCATAATCATTAGCCCCGCAAGCAACAACGAAATACCAATAAAGATATTTAAAATAGCCTTCATCATAAACGTCATTTGACCAATGAATCCCGCGGCGTCTTGCCAAGATACGGCTTGAATTCCTAATTTATCATTCTTAGACATTTCATTAATTTCCTTAATTACTCGATCCATATTAGACGGGTCTTTCAAGAAAACCGCAGCGTGCAGAAAAACACCTTTGCTTAATTCCTCTTGTGTATACGTGGCCCCCATTACACGCTTTTGAAATTTAAGATCGACGGCTTTAGATTTAGTTTTTGGTTTAACCTCTTTAGTGGCTGCAGAACTTGCAAATAGGTCTTCAATCGAATCACGTCCGACATCATCAAGACCCATTTCTGCTTCGATTTCTTTATTTTGTTCGCGGCGCTCATCCGTCATGAAGCCATATAGTTCTCTTAAAGAAACCAAATCCATCACACTGAAGTTTCCTGCCAATGGCGAGTTTTCAAAGCTTTTAAATCTAAAGGTTCCATATACCTTAATATTTACGGCTGTCGATGTCCCTGCTTTAGTGAAGGCCGATAATGGCAACACATCACCTATCTGAACACGATGAAGAATCACGTAAGGTGCAATTTCTTTATAGAAAAAGTCATACCGTTCCTGAAAGTTCTGATCATTCATACTTAAATAGTTTTTAAGAACCACTCGAAAATCTTTTTCCTGCGTTCCTAATAATTTATTCAATTTCTGAGATACTGAATCTGTTTCAGCTGGCCCGAGCTGCAAATAAATTTCCGCCGATTGTTCAACGTTGGCTTTGATTTGGTCTTGTAGTTCTTTGCTACCAGCTAAGGTCAATTTGTCATCTTTCATTTTCTTTTTAATTTGATCTAAACGGCGTGCGATCCGATGCTTAACCATATTTTCATAGAAGAAATCATGAAATAAAAACCCCCGAGTTCCCGGCGGGATCATTTCACCTTTAACAATTTCAAACTGAGGAAACTTTTCTTTGAATAGTTGAGGATCGGTTCCTACATAGCTAAAGAAAATCATATTATCGTCAAAAATAAGTGGTGCGATCTTGTTTGCTAAAAACTCGATTTTGTCTTCAGCATTTGCATCAAAATCGCTCCAAAATGAATCATGAACCACTTTTTCTAGATTGATTTTAGCTTGAGCCGCATCTGCAGGAGATAAAATACCAATCTCTTCGAATTTTCCTTCAAGGTTTTTTTGAATTTCTTGTGCCAGAAACCGAATACGACGTTTTTGTGAATCTACATCGTTTTTATCGAAATTAGCTGTTTTATATGATTTACGTAGTTTTTCCAAAAAATGATCCAAAATATTTCCAGGATTTACCTGCGCAAAGCTCGTCCCCATGGGAACGACTGATACAATCTGAGGGTTTTTCATTAGAGCGTTTTCAATAGTTTCAAAACTATCGACATGCCCCACATCCGTTGGAGACCCATCCATATTTCCAAATACCGAAAGTTTATCCTTCGCACTTTCGCTATAAATTTGAATATCACCCGTGATACTTTGAGTGGTACTGCTTTCCATACCACCAGAAATTCCATTAACAAACGAATGTCCCAATACAGCTAAAAAGGCACCGAAGGTTAAAATAGAGCCGACAACCAACGTACGCATACGGTGCAAGAACACATTCCGCGCCGCTATTTTTAATACCATCCAATGAGTCATAAACTATTCCTGGATACGTCCATCATGCAGGCGAATAATACGACGCGCTTGATTCATGATAGAGTGGTCATGGGTTGAAAATAAAAATGTAGTTTTTTCGGTCGCATTGATTTCTTTCATTAAATCTATAATGGTTTGCCCTGTTACTGAATCTAAGTTTGCAGTTGGCTCATCGGCCAAAACAATTTGAGGCTTGGTGACCAAAGCTCGTGCGATTGCGACTCTTTGCCGTTGACCGCCTGATAGTTCACTAGGTCTATGCTGAGCATATTGAGTCAACCCCACTCGATCGATAAAACGCATGACTTGATCTCTGCGTTCTTTGGGAGACTGCTTGTTTTGTAACAATAATGGAAACTCAACATTATCAACTACATTTAAAACTGGAATCAAGTTAAATGATTGAAAAATGAAACCTATGGTATGCAGGCGAAGATCCGTCAATTGTTTTTCCGTCAATGCACCTGTCTCTTTTCCGCCTACGACCACTTTACCTGACGAGGCCGTATCCACGCAGCCAATTAGATTCAGGATTGTTGTCTTGCCGGATCCGCTGGGACCCGCAATAACAGTGAATTCGCCAGCATCAATTCTTAAATTAATACCTTTTAAGGCAGAGACTTGAACTTTATCTAAGAAATAATTTTTTTGAACATTTTCAAGATGAATCGGTTGCAAAGGAACCCCCAAAATATAAAGGAATAAAAATCTTCCCTTATATTTAAGGAGTCAGCAATTTGTTTTTTTACGCACTAACTAGACGCAAAAATTTTAATTTTTATTGAGCCGCTTCATTTAATATGCCGCCACTATACCGAGGAACAAAAACATCACCATTGCGGATATGATATTCAATTTCCGTATTAACCAATGGATCTAGTTTTCCAGACAGAAGACGTTCTTTAAGGTTGCTAACAATCTTAACGAAATCTTTTTCAGAAATTAACGAAGGATTGTCCCGCATATTTTCAATAACACGGACCATGTATGAAAAATCTGGACCTAATACTGACATGATTGATCTCGATGAATTCCAGAAACCATTCAAGAACTGAGTCATATTAATATCCTGATCACGATAACGCCCCGTTAAAATCATATTAATCGAAATTAAATAGTCTTTTAGGTAAAAGCTTTGCGAAGGAGTAATCACTGCTAAGCGAGAACTCGGCAATGACGATTTGTTTTTTTCAAAAAACACATCCGTACTCTCCATGGCCACCTTAATCCAGCCATACTGTGCACCTTGCGACGTATTAGTAGATAATTTTAAATAATCGGCAACACGAACTAATACCGCCCATGGATCAGAAATCGCTCTGCCTTTAGCATCATAGAATATAAATACACGACCGTCATTTGCGCGTGTTACATACTGCTGTTTTCCATCAACTTCACTCACGCTTAACACACTCATGAAGTCAGCAGTTTCCTGAATGACATAGCGGTCTGGATTTGCTTTCACCATTTTAATAACGTCTTTGATTTGCTTATCCGTAGATGTTGGCAAAATGTAAACACCAACGCCACCGGACTCATCTGGAACCTTAACGACATATTTCCTTGGAGATTCATAAAATGACTTCAGATTAGCTTCACCACGCAGTTCTGGAGGTGGCCCAACGATTGTTTTCACTGGATCAAGACCTTGTTCTTTCGCAACGGCTTGCGCTTCCTTTGTGACCAAAGACAGGATACCTTTATGATCGATCAAACGAGTACCCAAATTAGATAGGTAAATTCTTTTTCTGTGTAAACTACTCACTAACGATTTATTATTGTTATCAGCATGAACGGGATCATTTCCGAATTGATCATAGTTTGGCTCCACTAATGGGTTTCCGTTCTTGTCACGCTCGACATTGTAAACGCGACCTAACTTATCTACTTTATAGATATAGGCTGTTCCAGGAAGTAAATTTAAGCCAGGATAACGCTTGTTTAACTTTGCATTCTTTTCCACAACGTTTGGTAGCTTTATACCAATTCCTGGATGTAAAACCTGCCCACTCAGTCCCGTTTGTGTATTCTGCTGAATTGCATTCCCTTCTTCAGAGCGTGAGTAAACCGCCCAAATTTGGGGATAACCTTCATATTCCTTTGGACCAACATGTTTCATCTTCCGATCGCCCAACTGATAGTACCCATCGACGATAGGGATTTTGCGTCTAAGACGCACAAAACCGCTACGATCTATAAATAAGTCAGCGCGTTCAACCAGAGGCATACCAGAAAAATGTGAAATCATTGCGATATCGGGGTGCGCGCCATTATAGATACCAGTACCTAATTCAACAGACAAACCGTCTTCAATTAATTGTTTGCCGTGGCCATCCATTACATCTTTTAATTTTTTAAATGCCTCATTTTTGCTTAGACCAACAACAACGCGTTCAAACAACTGCGGATCTGTTTGTCTCAACACTTCAAACAAAAGGGTCATGTTAGAAAAACCACTTGGAGTACCTGCATTAATTTCAAAAATATGACTTAAATGCTCATTCAATTTTCCAAACGTAGCATCTACTCCATAAACAGAACCAAAGTTATAATCAGCCAACTCTTTGCTTGGCACCGAAGGATCAAAATACGGAGAATTTTTCATCTCGTTAATGATATACTGAATTTCCTGCTCTGATAGATTTTTAAACGGATAGGCTGAAGGGGGTGCATCGGGATTACTCATAAATACCTGAAGCGTCTTTCTCATTAACGCAAACGTAGGCTCCATACCCTTAACTAAAGCGTCGAAATCTTTCTTTTGAATAACAATAGGAATGCCATTTACCCGTACGTCAAATGGGTTACCTTTCTTATCTTTAAATCCCATTCCCAGCCTACGACCTAAAATATCAGTTGAATTATCATCAATTTGCTTTTGAACATCTGCTGGACGAGACGTAATTAGCTCTGCAATGTTATAAGTGCCGGGTTTAATTTGATACTCAGTATTTTTATTATATTTATAAAGCGCACCGTTAGTTTTAATACTTAAAATTGGGTTATCTGCAGGTAGTTCAAACGTACCATTATCAGACTTAATAAATATCGCTACGGGGTTTTTAGTTAAGTTATTTAACGATGAATAAATGGGCGCTATAGATACCCGTGGTGCGTATACAGATATACAACCGTCATAAGATTTGACACCAGTGGCACCCGAATTAAGGGCAAACAGCGTCCCAAATACCGTTAAAGAGAGATAAGAGTAAAATGATGGTTTTGAAATTGTGCTTTTCATATTGATTATATGTAAAAGCAATTAAGATTCCAACAAGATGATGCCAAAAGGCAGAAAAAAGGATCATTAGGTAATAACGGATAACCTTAACTAACTAAATCGTTCTATTTATTGAAGACTATGCTTCTCTCTGTCGAACATTTGAAAATGACTTTCAAATTCTAATTAATTTTTTCGTTCTGCCTATTTTTTTTAAAACAACTAAGTGATCGTAAACATTTTCAGTTTTTTCACTTTTTTATTCGCAAAATCTAAACCCGAACTATGTTATACTAGTTACTACCTAATGATTTGGTGACTCAATCAAATATTTAATGAAAATTTTTTGATTGAGACATTTAAAATATAATTAATAAACTAATTGAACTCTATTTGTTTGGATTTCTTTGAGTTCTATCAGATTGTTGTTGAGTCGAATCAAAGTTTGAATTTTCTCGTTGAGACTCTTGTTGTGACGTTTGCCCACTGCGCGTTGGTCCCGTTTGTTCTTGCCCCTGATTCTGTCTTTGTCCGCTTTGCTGATTTTGTTGATTGTTTTGAGCCATTTGTTCCTCCAATTATTTTTTAGAACTGTTTATGTTAGATTGTGTTTTCTTGCCTGATTGTTCTTTTTCCGGCGATCCAGATGAACCTCTTCTAGATTCCGATGTCGCTTTTTTAGAACTTTGATTACTTTTCATCTTTAGTCTCCTTATGATTACAAAGTACAAAACTCTAAATGCAAGCACGGAGCCAAAAGCCTTTCTCTAAACAAACGAAGGAACACAGAATTAGAGTTCAGTAATACCCCTTTTCAACAAAATATTTAGGGAGTATCGCCACCGTAATTTAACAAATGAGCTTTTAAATCTCACTCAGCCGACTGCATCAATACTTTTGTAAGCAAAGATATTTTAGATTGCTTCTCTCGGTTTTATCCTGCAAAAAAGCCTACGGAGGCTTGTTTATGAGAAGAATTGCAGCCGCTCTAGTTTTAAATCTAGTTTTAATTGGCGCAGCCTCTGCGTCCACGAGAACTATGACTGACTCTGAACGCACAATCATTAAATCTCAGCTGGATTCAATTTTAAAGAATAATCAAGATGAATGTTACGTCAATGCTTCTAACTTCAACAATATTGATGTTCTTTCATTAGCAAATAAAAAACAGAAAACATTCATAGAAAAAAAATCTCGAAACTTATACCTACCTGGGGATCTGGCCGCGACACTAAATTTAGATACGACGGAAACACTGCTTCCCGAAGGCACAATCGCCAGTGACGATTCCAACCAGGTGATTATTAATTACCGACGGGCCATTTCTCTTAACCCTGTTGAGATGAGTTATTCTGCAATCGAAACTCAAGATATTGCAGAAGGTTTCGTAACCCACGTATTTGAAACTCAAAATGGTCAATCGGTATGGAAGTATTCATTGGTTGATCTGCATGAAGCGGAAAATAAAAAGCCTCACGTTCGATGCAAAGCAAAGGGCGACGAAGGCTTTCTAAAAGGCAAGACGGTAATTAAACCTATCGAAACTAATTCCTTCAAATTTTTGGATCTTGAATTTATTATTCCGGAATATTGCTTAACTCAATGTTCTGACTTAACCTTTATACCGACTCATCTTCGCACCTATTAGTTTTTTAAGCGACGCTCAAAGAAATCGGTTATCGTTGAATAGACATGTGTCTGGTTCTCTTTTCCATAGACGCCATGCTTTGCTCCTGGGTATGTTACCGACTCATATAGTTTTCCAGATGACTGTAATTTTTTGAATAACAGGGTTGAATTCGTAAATAGAACATTATCATCCGCCATCCCATGGATGATTAACAAATGACTCTTAAGACGTGGTATCAACGGCAATGTGTTTGCTTGTTTATACGCCTCGGGTTGTTCTTGGGGTTTACCAAGATACCGTTCTGTATAGTGAGTATCGTATAACGCGAAATCAGTCACTGGTGCTCCTGAAACAATCGCTTTAAAGGTATCTGGTGCCTTCACACCTAAACTTAACGCCAAAAATCCTCCATAGCTCCAGCCGAAAAATCCAACTCGTTTCGAGTCAATGTAACCTTTTGAAACCAAATGCTGAACACCAGCCACTTGGTCATCGACTTCTACTGTTCCAAAGGCATGCTTCAAATAACCTTCAAATTTTTTTCCCCGGCGCGCCGATCCGCGATTATCAAATGTCGCCACTACGAAACCTTTTTGAACATAGACCTGCGCCATCAAACCGCGCTTACCCGGCCATGACTTTGTTACCATTTGCGCTGTTGGGCCGCCATAGCCAGTTACGATCAGTGGATATTTTTTAGATGTACTAAATCCCGGCGGCTTAAACAAAGCGTAGTATATCGTTTCGCCCGTTGAACTTTTGAATGAATCAAACTCAGGCTGCACCAATGCACTCTTGAATGGGAACAAGGGGTGCCCATCCGCCACTTCATTTGCATTTAATGTAGAAATCAAATCTCCATTGCCTCTATGTAAATACACTTGTGTCGGCGTAATTGGCGAAGATCGAAAATCTACAAATACATCGGCTTTTTCACTCATGACCGCATTATGCCAGCCTAGCTCTTTTGTCAGTAGCTGGGGCTCTGTTGCCGATTCTAAACTGACTCTATACAGATTTTTTTCCAGCGGTGTCGGCAAACCCGCTAAGAAATAAACCCAACCGAGTTCTTCATCCACACCAACAACCGCGTCCACACCCCACTCACCTTGAGTTAAAGGCCGTATTAACGTGCCATCGTTTTTGTACAAATATAAATGTTTAAACCCCGAACGATCCGAGTGCCAAATAAAACGACTCGATTTTTTTAGCATCTTCCCTGGGGAAATCAAATTGACCCATTTATCATCCGATTCTGAAAATAGTAGTCTATTTGCCTTAGTGATAGGATCATAGGAAAAGATGTCTAATCGTTTTTGATCTCGGGTTTGTACCTGGTAAATTAATTTATGGTCCGAATTCCATCTCGCATTTGCCAAATATATGTCTTTGTTTTTACCCAGCGGTACCCATTCAAGCTTTGGTCTTCCACTCACTACATCGGCGACGTTCACGACCGCCAATTGCACGATGGCATTGGCAGAGCCTGCTTCAGGATAGCGTTCTTTATGAACTACGACTCTATCCGCATCAATATCGTAACGTTCGATCAGTTTTACAGACGATTCATCCGTCTTTGTCAGAGCTAGGTATTTGTCATTGCTTGACCACCAGTAACCAGTGAATCGATTCATCTCTTCCTGAGCAATAAATTCAGCCACGCCAAAAGCGATGGGACCTTTGCCCGCATTTGTCACTAAATGTTTTTTATATTTCTTTGAATCTACAATAACCAAATTCTGGTTCTGAACGAACGAGATAAATCCATCCTGAGGCGAAAAACGTACATCCGTCGCATGAGTATTTCCTTTGGTCAGTTGATCCAGTTTTTTTCCATCAACGGTATACACATAGAGTTCCCCCGCAGCTGGGAATACCAAGCGCTTGCCGTTGTTAGACCAATAATATTCGATTATTCCTTTTTGACTAATACGCTGACGTTCACGTCTGGCTTTTTCAGCTTCTGATAGCTCTCCAAATTTTAGAGAATTGGAATCTACTAATACTCGAGGTTGACCTGTTTTTAAGTCGTATTCCCACAAATCTAATACTTCGTAGTTTTCAGTTTTAGGCTTCAAAAATGACAGACGACTGCCATCCGGAGAGAACTGTAAATTCATCACCGATGAGCCCTCTAGCTCGGGACTCTGAAAAAGTCGCTCAACGGTTAGCGTTTGAGTAACGGTGGTCGCCGAACTCAAAAGACTAATAGCAAAAGCAAGTACACATATTTTTAATTTAGACATCCTTGATTTATCGCATCCGTTTCCGGATACGGTCAAGAGATGCTAATTTATCGGCAGGTCGTTAGTTCACGAACGATAGTTGAACTTGATTTACCGGCAAAGGCTGTCTCAGCGCGTAGTTGATTTTTTTCGTCGTAAATAACGACTGTTTGCTTTTCATTCCAAACTTGATCGTTAACAATCGCTTGCTGTTCACCCCAATGAGTCGTGTAGTTAGTCACATAGGTCACAGTTGAATTGCCATCAGAATCCGTCGAATACTGCGGATATGTATCCGATGTCTCCCAAGAGCAGCTCACTTTTTTCTGAGACTCAATTGATGAGTGATCTTTGATTACACGTGCATACTGTACATGGTATTTTTGCTTGGTGTATTTTTGGTGAATTGTAAACTCCCCACGTTTATCAATGTGCTTGCGAGGGATAAAGAAATCAAACTGGTCATCACCGATTTTAATAGCTAAAACTTTTTCGCCTGAAAAAGCACTCACAAAGTCTTTGAAAATTGACGGAGATTTAATAGCTAACATAGCATCATCCAATGACTCGATCGTTTTAACTTTATTTTTACTATTTACTAAATCGATTTGTCCCATTTTTGAAACTAAAAACAATTTATCGCCAAATGGCTTTTCTATTTTCTTGGCTAAAGCACAAACGGAAAACAAAGAAGCTAATATAACAATATTTAGAATCTTCATATACCCCCCCCCAATTCTAGAAATATTTAAAACCTTTTCTTATCTTAGTGGGCAGACGGTGTCTGCACGTTATCGTCTTCATCATGAGTCACAAGGCCACCGAATTTTCGATTACCCCAAAGACGAAGTTTCTCGATGTAACCGTAGGCCGCAGGAACAACGACTAACGTTAACAACGTCGAGCTAATCAAACCACCGATGATAGCAACACCCATACTTGTTCTTTGCTTTGAAGCTTCATTTAAACCGATAGCTACTGGCAACATACCAGCAATCAACGCAAAGCTTGTCATCAAGATCGGGCGCAGACGATTCTTACCCGCTTTTAGGATAGCATCGTTTAGGCTCAAACCACCCTGAATCGATTGATTCACGTAATCCACTAATATAATCGAGTTCTTTGTCGCAATACCTAATAACATCACACACCCAATCATCGAGAATAAATCCAATGAACTTTGAGTCATCCACAATGCATAGAAAGCACCGCAGGCCGCCAGCGGAAGCACGAGCATAATCGTAAATGGAATGATGAACGATTCATATAACGAGGCTAGAACCATATAGATAAATAAAATACCTAAACCCATCGCCACTACGATGTTAATTAATAACTCTTGAAAGTTTTCTGCCTGACCGACGAATTTATAACGCATCCCAGGTGGTAATGGATGGTCAACATCCAATAACTTCTTAACGTCATTAATCGCACCACCCATACCAGGACCTTTTGGGTTAATATCCCCAGTGATTTGGATGTAGCGAATACGATCCTGACGATTGATCGTTGTTGGCCCCTGAGCTTCTTTTACATCCGCAAATAATCTTAGGTACGTTAAACGTTGATTCATCGCCGGAATTCTTAACGTTCCGATCGTTTCACGAATATCACGCTGCTCTTCTTTCAAGCGGATACGAACGTCATATTCACGGCCATTCTCACGGAATACAGCTGGCGTCACGCCTTCCACAAGGGCGCGGAGCTCGGCCCCTACTTGAGTATTTAAAACACCCACACGCGCCGCACGAATCGGGTCGATATCGACTTGAATTTCTGGTTTACCCGGACGGAAGCTAGTGTCTACGTCCAACAAAGCCGGATGAACTTTTAGTTTATCCATTACAAATTTAGCTTCCTTTTCCAGAAGCGCTTGATCCGATCCCACGATATTCAAGGTGAACGGACGTTGATTGCCACCCGATCTATCTTGATCTTTTACAACTGGATTTGCATAAGCAAATGGTTTTAATTTTTCACGCATCAAAGCTTTGAACTCGCTAGTGTTAACCTTACGCTTATTTGACGGAACCATTTCTACGAACATATTTGCCTTATTCGCTTCCCCGTTCGCGTTTCCTACAGTTAATACCGTTTGGAAAATTTCTTTTTGTTCCCTTAATAGACTATCGACTTCCTTAGCGACTTTATCCATTTTTTCTAAACTTGTACCGGGAGGTAAATCTAAATTTACCATGAACTCACCATTATCTTGCGCTGGTAAGAATGTCTTAGGGATGTACTTAGTGATAAATAGCGAGAATATAAAAATGCCTAGAGCAGAGAATAAGATGAACTTTGGTCGTCCCATCGCTACTTTCAAAATTCTGACATACTGATCCTCAAGCCATGTTTGGAAAATATCAAACTTCTTTAAGCCCTTTTCAATGAACGCCATGAATCGGTTAGAAGAGAGTTTTTTATTCGCGATAGACTCATGGCCTTTACCTGCGAAGTAGGCCGACATCATGGGCGCCATCGTGATTGCATCCACTAACGAAATCATCATCGCAAAACAGATAGTCAAACCAAACTCTTTAAAGAACTGACCAACCACCCCTTGAAGGAAACCAATAGGACCGAAAACCGCAATAACGGTCATCGTTGTCGCAATTACGGCCAGTAGAACTTCCTTAGTACCATCTAGAGAGGCTCGTTTAGCCGACTTGCCCATTTCAATATGGCGGAAAATATTTTCCCGCACAACGATCGCATCATCCACCAATAGGCCCACGGCTAACGATAGCGCCAGTAGTGACATGATATTAATAGAAAAACCAGCAACCGCCATCAAGATAAACGCACCTAACAACGAATTCGGCAAGGCTAATGAAGTAATAAATGTCGAACGAATTGATGAAAGAAAAAAGAAAACAACGATAATTGTTAGAATGATACCAATAATAATCGTTTCATAAACGTCAGCGACGTTCGCACGAATTGGCTTAGCACCGTCTTGCACCAAGTGAAGAACACCCTGGCCTTTGATTTCTGCATTGATGGCATCAATACGTTTTTTAATACCGTCTGCAACGGCGACTGTGTTTGATCCCGATTGACGATATACGTTTAACAAAACGCCGGCCTTACCATTCACATACGTACGAGACGTTTCATCAACTAATGTATCAACGACCTCGGCAACCTCTTTGATTTTTACCGGGTGCTCAAAGTTTTGGAAATTTATAGGAACTTCACGAATCTCTTGGATACTTTTGTATTCGCCCAACGTCCGAACAACGTTTGTGGTGTCACCACGATCTAATTTACCGGCTGGAGTGTTTTTACCAGTGGTACCTAAACTTTGTCGAATCGATGAGGCCGATATCTCGTGCTCAGATATTTTCTTTAAGTCTAACTCAACACGTATCTCGCGTTTACGACCACCCAAAATTTCCACCATACCGACTTGATCTACTTGTTCTACACGCGGCTTAACAACTTGATCGGCTAAATCGAACAACTGCGCGGGAGGGAGCGTTGATTCTAATGCGATCGACAAAATCGGCTGATCGGCTGGATCTACGCGACGGATGATGGGCTCTTCTACGTCGTCTGGTAATTTGTTACGAACTTTAGCGACACGATCGCGCACCTGTTGTTCCGCGTATTTAATATCTATCGCCAAGCTGAACTCGACGATAACGATACTCACACCTTCTTGACTGATAGAACTTAATGTTTTGATACCCGATACCGAGGCTAATTCGTCTTCGATAGGTTTCGTCACAAGCGTTTCGACTTCGCTTGGACCAGCACCAGGGTATGTCGTATTAACAGCGACGATGGGGAATGTTACGTCAGGGAATAAATCTACCGATAAACTTTTTAGAGACAGGAAACCTGCGATCATAATTAAGACGAATAAGCAGGTGATGAATACAGGACGTTTAATCGACAACTCTACCATATAAGGGCTCCAAATGTACGAAAGCCATCATAAATGAATGATGGCTTTCTTAAAAAAGCAGACAGCTGCTTTACTTAGTCGTTCTTACTAACTTAACTTCGGCTCTACGACCTTTAGGAGCAATCAAAGTTCCCACGATAACTGGACGGCAATCAGATAATTTGGCACTTTCTTTACCGCCGCAGTTTGTATTCGCATTTGGATTTTGTGGGTGCAAGAATCCATCTACGTTAATGAAATAGGTACGACCAACACCAAACGATGAACTACCGCCGCCACCACCTGCTGCCGCCATACCAGATGTCGACATAGTGATACGTTGTGGGTACGTTTCTGGTTTATAATCTACGTCTAAATCCAGACTTAGATCATTTGTTGGGTCATCGCTACGTGTGTAGTAACCACGAAGTACTGGCTTACCAACACCCGTCATGATCGCCGTTAATTTAAATTTAGCCGTGTGAACAGGAACATCTGACGTGTTGTAGTCAACCGAGCCAATGTATGTACCTTCAACTTGTTTCAACAATTTAAACAATGCTTCATTGTTTTGATTACCAACACCATCACTTGGTGCCTGTGTATTTTTATCGATCCATTTCAGATCCGATTTACCAACAATACCGTTGGCCGATAATAGTTCTGCAGAGAACACACCTTTTCTGAAATTACCACGCAAAGACACGATATCTGAAGTACCCGTCGCCGCAGTCGCACCAGTCATCGCGGCTCCCGCACCACCGTTAACGGCCGATACCGAACTTGGGAACACAACTAAATTATAAGAATCAGATCCAACAATATCATTGTAGCTAACGGCGTACACTGTACCCGCTGCCATGTCTGAACGTTGCAAATAGGCCTTAAATACCGGGCGACGAACCGGCTGCCCATTCTTATCTGTCCCGCCCCATTCTTCCTGAACAAAGATAGACATGTTTAATGTAACATTCGATTGAGGGCGATCGGAAAACTTGATCGCACCACGATAACGGCCTAGGACTGCCGAATCTTGAGCTTGATAGCGATCTTTAATGCGAACTAATTTGGCCGCTGCTTTCTGATTTTTAGATAAAATCAAATCGCCTTGTAAGTAATACTGGCATTCTTTATCTACGAAGTTGTTCGAACAATCTTTGTTTTTTACTTCGATGGCCGAATAAATAGAGCCCGAGAAGTTAAATCCAGTCCCTGAAGCACTCACCAAAGAAATCTTTTGTGGGTACGATTCTGTTTTATAATCTACATTTAGTTCCTGATTGTAATCAGTGATTGGGTAAATATCTAAACGTTCATAGAATGCTTTTAAAACGGGCTTACCTTTTTCATTCAATGTTGCCGTTAATGTCACACGTGCGTGAATGGGATTAAGCGTTGTTCCTGGAACTGCCACCATACCTTCATAAGTGCCTTCTACACGGTTATATAGACGAAGCACTTTTTCATTAATGTCGGCTTGCAGACCTAAGCTGTTAGCTTCTGCTGATTTGTCTTTACGTACTAGATTCAACTTACCCAAAACACCCGCACCCGTTAATACTTGGGCCTCAATTGTATCGCCCGCTAGTTTACCCCGAATCGATGTTACTTCTTGAGTCGTTTGGCTAGAGCCGTCCGCACCACCCACCAATGCCTTGTCACCAATTTGAGTTGGATTTGTTAAGATCAAGTTTTGGTTATTAGGGTCAATAAATGTATTGTAATTAGCTTTGAACATTAAGCCTAGGCTTAAATCATCCGCGCGTTTGAAGTAGGCACGTAGTGCCGGTCTAGCGATTGGCAAACCATCAGAATCCACTCCTGAGTTTTCTTCTTCCATGATCAAACCTAATTCAACATCAACCGCCAATTGGTTGGGACGGTCAAAGAATTCTAGCTTTCCTACGTAACGGCCTTCTGCCGGAGCGTACTGCTGAACTAGTTTGGCACGATCGTTTTCACGTTCTTTAGCACGATCAGCTGATGGGTCGTTTTTATCAAACGAGCACGCGCTGATAAGCGCTGTAACTAAAGTCATTTTAAAAAATTGGACCATAGCGTTTTTCATAGTGTTCTCCATTATTCTTTATCCTTAATTAATTCATCGCGCAGAGCGGCCCATTCATTCAGGGCAATAAAGTAATCACCCACAGCTCGAGAGTGCGCAACCTCCGTCGTGTTTAAGGCGTTCATAGCGTCAATCAAATTTCTGATATCAGTACGGCCTTGCGTGTACGAACGATTTAATTCGTTCAACGCTTTTTCGCGAAATACTTTTTGTTTAGCAATACTATCTAAAACTTGATATGCCACTTCGACTTTACGTTGAGCCTGTCTTTGGCGATCGTCAAATTCCAAGATACTTCGTTGCTGTTTTACACGTTCTAATTCTAGAGTCGCTTTCTTATTCAAAATCTCTTCTTTACGAACATCAGAACCAAACGCGTGTGATAGTCTTAAACCGACGTATGCATTGGGATGACTTCCACGAGTTAGCTCGCTCATCGATTCACTCGAAGACTCATCAACACCCGTTGCACCTAATTTAGCAATCAAGTTAAGTTTTGGACTATTGTTTGAATCTACATATTTTAGATCGTCTTCAACGGATGCTATTCTTAAATCTTGCGATTGAATCGAACGAACCTCTTTAGCGCCTTTAGGTGCAAGCTTGGGAATCGCCGGAATATTCTTGGGAATGTCGAATTGAATCTCGGTATTAGCGGGCAGGTTTAAAAAAGTTACTAACGATTCTAATCGTTTTAAATAGTCTTGCGATCCTGTTTTAATATTCGCCTGACGAGCTTCAAACTCTGCATTCACTTGATTTAATTCACCAGGAAGCGTGTAGCCCAAAGAGCTCTTACGCTGAATACTGCCCACTAATTTTTGGTAGCGATCTCGTGCGCTCAGTGATTCATTAAAGTTTTCCTGTGCTACGTAGACATCCCAATACAAGCGAAGGCCTTGTAAAACCAAGTTTTGAATTTCATCACTACGAAGTAAATTCTGAGACTTATATAAACTTTCGGCCGCGCGGATACGCGCACGATCCGCCATACCGAATGAGTTTCCCCACAAGGCTTGCTCAATACTGACGCCCCAAGAATCAAATGTGATCTGACTCATGCTGGCCGCCGTTTGTGTCGTTCCAACCGCTGCGAATGAATCACCATCACGTTTTTGTGACGTACGAGCCACATCAAAAACCAAGCTTGTACCTGTGATTAATGATTTACTAATAGACGCTACTGTCTTGTAGCGTTCAAAACGGTAGTCACCGATCAATGATAGGGATTCTGATTTGTCCACTTGGTAACCAGACTCGATAGACCATTTCCATTCATAGTTTCCATAAACTAAAAACGGAGCATATCTATATTGCTCATATCGAAGATCTGTTTCTTTTAGACTCAAAGATTTCTGAATTACAAGTTCAGCCATCTTCGCTTGGCTAAGGGTAACTTTTTCTGCGTGGGCGCTGGTCGATGCCACTAATAGGGTCAATGCCAGGCGACTGATTTTTTTTACCATATATAAGAAATTCCTGCGCCAATTCCGATTGGCTGAATATTGTAACCTTCAGACTTCGCTACAACGCTTCGATAAGTCAGTCCTAAGTCTGCGCTCAGCGATTCTTGAAGATGATATTGAGTTAATACACCTAAACCAATAAAGCTGGCTTTGCCAACTACGTTAGATAACGAGTTTTCTTTGCTGCTGATTTGGCTTTGCGCAAGACCAGCTTCAATCTGATAACGGAAATCAAGGCGGCCACGTGTATAGAATTTATTCTCTGCAGACACACTGGCTAAGTAATGAGCTAAACTTAATGACCCTGCATTCGCGGCTGAAATTTGTTTTTGCTGGTATCCTAATTTCAATGCGTAAGATTCAAATACGATCGGTGACCAAGGCACCATGCCTAGTTTCAAAGACGGAACTAATGCCGAACCTTCTTTTGAAAAATCATACGTCGAATTATTATCTGATACTGATGTTCCCGACAATGCGTACGAATCAACATGTAGTCCGACTGGGTATCGAGTCGGATAACGATCGTCGTTTAAATCTGGAGCGCGCAAAACTAAAATGCCAGTATCTTGCGGCGATGTAGCATGAGGAACTTTAACTTTTGAATCCACGGCGATTGCGTCTTGAGCTTGCTTAACTACACTTGGCTCCTCAATACGTGCTGATTGTTTTTTTACTTTAGAAACTTTAGCAGCCTGAGATGAAAATGAAATGAATACGCACGAAACTAAAAGAACACTGGCCAGATGTTTGAGCATAGATAACTCCTATCCGAATCTTGATGAGGTAGTTAGTAGCACGAACGATTTCAAGGTCAAGAAACCTTTACTTGCCTCTAGGAATAGCACAAAAACAGTGCATATTTTTCCGTATTTTTGAACGATCGTTTAATTTTATTTGACCTAATAACTTTACTAGTGACGAAGCAACGGTCCAAAAAGACTGGTCGTGTAATAATCTCTCGCTTCTAAGTACACGCCCATCACGCATTCTGGATCTAGAGTAATTCCTAAGTTTTCAAAAATAAAAACATCTAATTTTAATTTCGGAGTTGGGCACTTTTGATGAATGAACTCGAAATAAATAGAACGTATTTGTGGAAGCGGAATCAACTGATTAAATCGAAATGGACTTCCTGCGGGAAACAAAATCACGCCTCCACGCGCATCTGTATAGGTAATATTCGTCGCTAAACTATAAACGTTATAAAGCTCAAGATCATCCCAAGTGAGCGTATTTCGTTTCACTGGATACTGATACTCTCGATTTAAGTGCGGTGGCAAAACCGTTCGAGAATGCGAAAAACTGGCAGAAAGAAAGAGTGTGATTAGAATTAAAAACTTCAAATGAAACCTCATTGATAAAACTGCTGGCAGTGTGTTTTATTTTTCCCAATGAGGCAAGAATGATTACAGACGCGCGCGCTCGAAATGCGTTTCTAGTACAAACAATGAGACCGAATTTACAATAATTCCTTCGGTTTTAAGCTTATCCAGAAGTTCTTGCAAATCCAGCGGTGTCGCCGTTCGCGTCTTCAACAATAGATCATCTTCGCCGGCAACGGCGTGACATTCGATGACTTCATCGAACTGCCCTACTAGCTTGGCGGCATCTCGGCAACTCAGCTTTCCTGTCTGCACCCGAACAAAGGCACATACCGGAAGGCCAATTAAATTGAAATCAATGTCGATTCCATATTGTTTAATGACACCCGAGTTTTCCATCTTCTTCACCCGCCCGTGGACCGCAGGCCCAGTCAGGTTCACCTTTTTACCTAAATCCGCAAATGACATTTTCGCATCTTGAGACAATGCCTTAAGAATATTAAGATCTGAATCATCTAGATCGATGTGGGGACGCTTTTTATTTAATGCCATTCGTATTTTCCATTAAGTAATTTCAGGACCTTGCTTAATCCTATTAAGAATATATGCTAATATTATGAATAAACTTAAGCAAGGCCACATTTCACTTAAACGCGGACAAACTCTTAAATTTGATTCTATCGAGCAGAATGCGACCTTAATCTGTCGCTCAGGCTCGGTATGGGTCACAGCTTCTAAAGATCCTAACGACTATATCGTTAAGGCCGGTGATTCGATTGCCCTAGATGGGAAAAATCAAGTGGTACTCGAGGGCTTAACGTCTGATTTAGAATTAGACGTCCAATTGTGCGCGTAAATTACAAATTGTTTAGCACTGTTTTTTGTATCTGCTGAATCAGCGCTGTCTGATCAGGGTTAACATGGGGACCATGCAGTATCACCTTCTGCTTTGGTCCTTTCAGTAAATCCCAAAGCTGCGCTTGGGCGACCGCAGGAATCACCGTATCGTTGTCTGTTTGAATCACAAGGGCTGGAAATTTTAACTCTGGTAAATGCTGCTGAGGATCCATTAGCCGCGTAGGCGCGATCAATGCCGACACCAACGGCCCAAGCAATAGCGGATGGACGTACTCTTTTAAGTTTTCATTCAATATCGCTGCTAAATTCACACCCGTGCAAACATATATAGTTTTTTCCAACTGTACACCCAGCAACTGGCTAACGTGCAAACCAGATGGAAGAAATACACCGCCCAGACTCACACCCATTACCGACAATCCCTGTGGACTCATCCACGGTTGGCGCACCAACCAAACCAAAGCCAACGCAATTTGCGCAGGTGTTTTTCTAACGAACTGTAAAATCGTTCCCGGGTCTTTTTGAAAATCGCTAGCTGAATACGGATATTCAAAACCTACCAGCACATGATTAGGAAAATCACCAATCAGGTTGATACTTTGTTCGCCGGTAAAGAAACCAGAAACAATCATCAATCCACGTAAAGAGCGTGATTGATTATACAAAAATCCTTTCGGTCCACGCGCCAGTATACTGATACGTCCGGCACCGAAATGATCCAACTTGATTCTGTAAACCTGAACGTTTGCATCTTCGCGTACCAAATTGACTTCAGTAGGAGTGGCAAATGGGTAGGCTTTTAACCCCATTTCAAATTGAATTGTATTTGCAGAAATTTGGGCCGAATTCATAGGCCCTGCCGTCACATAGGTTAAGAAAAGCAATACGACGACAAAAGCAATATCGAAGAGAATTTTTTTCATGCGCTTTTATTGTCGCTCGATACCCTTGATGTCAAATATTTTACATACCTATAAGAAAACCTACATGAAGAATTTTCCAGTGCTTAAGTAAACCTGGAACTGATTTTGAAGATGGCGTAAGCCTAGCTATTATGAAACGAATTGCCTTGTTTTTTTATATCTTAACGATGACCTTGGCCTGCCACAAAGTAGCCAATAAAACTCCGGCCGAAGACCACACCGCTAAAGCTACTACCTACATTGATCAAGGCGACTACACGTCAGCGATTGAACTCCTTGAAGACACTCTTAAGCACGAAGACACGTACGAGGTTAGATTAGTTTTAGCCTCCGCGTATGCAGGACGCGCCGGCGTGAAAGTTGAAAACTATTGGGATTACCTAATTGGCTTTGATGCTTTTGCCAAAGATAAAGGGCCCGAGATGTTTCCTGATCTTGTCCCCGCCGATGCTCTGCCTGAAGCCCTAGATGATAAATCAAAAGATCAACTAAAAATGCTAAACGAAAACTTTAAAGATCTTCAGCGCCTTGAAAAGAAGGCGAGTAAAGTTCCACTCGTTGCAGAAACCGATCGCCCTGATTTAGTGAGAGCACGAGAGTTATTAGAAAGAACGTCGACACCTAGTTCAAAACTGTATCGTTCGCTTTTGACAGTCGTATTAGTAAAATCGGAAATTCAAGATGGTAAAGCGCTCGTCACAACATGGTCCGATAAAAAGTTTGATCCGTGCTTTCCAATAGCGAAAGGTTTTTCGGCGTGGCTATCTAAAGTTTTAGATTTAGTCAGTGACGGTTTGAATGATTTGGGCAAAGCATACCCTGACGACGATGTTAATTATCAAACTATGCGCGCCGATGTAGATAAGGGCAATGCTCATACTCGCCAGATTCTTTCATATCAAAAAACAGCGGACTCACTATGCACAAACAAAAAATAGTTGTCTTTGCGATCGTCGTACTTAGCTCATTAGCAGCTAATTCTTATGAAGCGCCTAACCGATTCTTGAGTGGCACACCTGGATTTATGGGGACGGGATTACGACAAAGTTGCTATGCTTTGGACGTACCTGCCGATGTACTGCCTTGCAACCCCGCATTCATCGCAAAAGAAAAAGAGCGTCGATTTAATACCAATCTATCTTTAGGCAATAATGTTTCCTACTTAAAAGAAGCTACGGATTTGTCGCAAGGTCGTGCCGATCAAAAAAGTATTCAAACTTTATTTCAAGAACACGAGAACAACGAACTGCAAACACAAATCGAATTAGGTCATGTTCAAGAAACATTTGGCTGGGCCATCACGCCGGCTCTTGTGAACTACAGCACTTCATTTCACAACCAGGCCCTTCCTAAAATTTCACTTTACGCCTCTTTAGAGGAGTCAGCACGGTTACATTTCGGTAGCTATCTATCTGATGATTGGTCTTATGGAGTTCAGCTACGTTATGTCCATCGCAGATTTGTAGCTTCTCAATTTTATCTAACTGATGCTTTAGTTCCCGACGGTCGCTATCTATTCGAACCCAAACAACAGTACCTGTTTTTCATTGAGCCCGGTGTAATGTACGCACCGAAAGACAGTCCCCTGAACCCAGAGTTCACCATTGCCTTAATCAATTCTGGTTTTCTGAATGAACGATTTGCCGAAGTACCGGTGGAACCTGAATTTCATTTCACTTCGAGTATTAATCCGGAACTTGAATACGGCCGTTTTAGTTTAGGTGTCGATGTTAATTTCAATAAAAAACTACGCGAAGGCCCTGGCCCACTGACACTTGGCGGTTTTTACGAGTTTGGAATCTTGCGATTGTTTGGCAGCTTAGCGCGCGATGAAAATGGTATTGGATTTGGTATTTTTAACACGTGGTGGAATATGGGCGTCGCTCATCGCAATGAGACATATTTAAATCCATTGGATGAGTCTATCACGATCAGCAAATCATATTTATTTTTGGGCATCGAAATATGAAATTTATTCTTTTGCTGACGATGCTTTTAAGTTCATTTTCGATTGCATTTGCTGCACCGAAAACGTATTCGGCGAAAGAAAAGATGGTACAGAATTCCCAAAGCTGGAGCGATTTTCAAAAAGCGATGGACTCCTTACGTGGCGAAGATGATCGTCGCGGAACCAGCTTTATTATTTCAGGAACGTTAGTTACAATTGGCAGTCTTATTGCTATCCCCACAACAGAAGATGCGGCCACTAAGTTAGTTTACGGCATAGCAAGCAGTGCAGGTATCGCCGCCATCACTTATGGAATATCTAATATTTATTACGGCCACTCTTATAATTCATTCTACGAAACATTAAAAAATTCAGAGCTATCAGATAGCCAAAAAAGCTCACTTGTAAAAACATTTATGGCGCATGAACACGAACGCCTCGAACGCATGCGGCGGATGCAGATGTGGGCTCACTTTTTTGCAGCAGCCATGAACGGTTATTCGGCTTCTACAGAAAAGGATACTAACGCCAAAACCTTCTTCGCAGCGTTGGCGGGTTTAAACTTGGCTCTTGGGTTGTCATTTTCTTTTTAGTCTTGACAAGATTCTGCCTTAAGTAAAAAAAGGCTTGCGAAGGGGGATTTATGAAATCTGCACTATGGTTTTTAGCTGGCGTTCTCGTAGTGGGAACTTTAGGTTGCAAAGAAGAAATCGACGATCAAACTATCGTCCAAGGTCCCGCTCTCAAACTAGTAAATCCGGCGCCTGTAAAACGAAACTTTTTAGAAAATAATCAACGTCATAAAGTTATTGTTGCCGCGATTGATTCTGGAACCGACTACAATCACCCACAACTTTTAAACAACATGCATTTTACTTTGGATGAGAATAACCAACCCATCGGCTTAGGGTATGATTTCATCGGACAGGACTACTGGCCATCACCTTACGTGGCTCGCACTTTGGATATTAACCCCGATGCTGACCAAAAAGATGTTCCGCCATCACGCAATGCTCGCGAACAGGCGACACGTTTATCTGCAGCCTACCCGCAACTGGCAGCGTATCTAAACCCGCTACGAAATGTCGAACAAGAATTAGAATCTGGAGCTTTTCACGGGACGCATGTTTCAGGCTTAATGGTTTATGATGATCCACGTATTGGCCTCCTTGCCTATCGCGTACTTCCTATCAATGTAAAATACAAAAATGGTCGACAAGATTTAACTCAAGATAAAAGGGCCATAGCCTTCAATAATATTCTACGAGCGATGGACATGGCTGTAAAATCAGGCGCACGTATAATCAACATGTCTCTGGCTTTAAAGGGTAATCCTACCGCTGATAGTCTATTTAACCTTTTTGAGGACTCGGAAAAAAAACAAAAAGCATGGATGACTCAGGTAAAAGACTTTATGGATAAAAATCCAAATGTGATTTTTGTCGCGGCTGCAGGTAACGATTCTAAATGGGTGGATGATAATGTCAATCTACAACTTCCCTGCGGAATTTCAGCGCGGAATTTAGTTTGTGTGGGAGCTTTGGATAAAAATGGGAAACTCGCTTACTTTTCTAATTTGGTATTGAGTCAAGCGGCGTTTGTGGCCGCTCGTGGTGTTGACATGGAATCGTCAAGGCCAACGTTAATGTGTGACACATCATTTTTATCTCAGCTTAATAACGAAAAAAATGAATATCCTTATAACAGTCCATCTAGTCTCAACAACGCAATTAAACAGGCCAACGAAGACTGCGTCGGCAAACCACCTATGCGTAAAGCATCTGGAACAAGCATGGCTTCACCAGCAGTGGCTCGTGTCGTGGCTCAACTTGTAATAGCTAATCCAAATCTTTCGGGTGAAGCCATCATTAAGATTCTTGTTGATCAATCTGAAAAAGTTCAGATGGGTCCCTTACTGCTGAATAAAATTATTATCGATAAACCTTCTTGGTCTAAGAACTAGTCAACATACCAGCAGCTGAGTCTTGGAGCCTTAGGATTGACTGCATACGTTTTATAAATATCCATGCGGCACTGGTAACTGGGATACGCTGTTATCAATGAACGTTCCGGTCGCTCAAGACTACGTATCTTGGGGTTTGCGAATGGAATTTCTGTTTCAAAATATACCTGCATAGCTTGAATTAAATCTATTCCACTTGTTGCCACCCATTGGCAGCGCTGCACATCTATCGCTGACTGGCACAATGTCGACGTCACGTCTTCAAACTGCAAACTTAACAGCTTTGGCGCCGTCTGTTTCAATCGATCATATATTTGCGGCAGACAGTGAGCCGCTGCAAATGTATCAGCTTGCCCTTCTGAAGACGACCAATGGACAGCCTCTCCAGGAAACTGCTGATGTGGTAAACCACCTAGCTTGTGCCCGAACTCGTGACAAAGAACTGCACTCAGTGCGCCTACTGTCATGTACTTGGCACGGGCTAGTCCGCCATATAGCAAAACATAGAAGTCACCATCTATAACATTTGACCCAGCACCAATATATGGGTTCTCCCATAGAATATCGCGCGTCCAGATTAATTTCTTATTTCCTAGCTTTTTCCCATAGAGCTCGTCAAAAACATGCACAATTAATTCAAATGTTCCTTTCGTAATTTTGGATTCATTTTCATTTTCTGAAAACACATATTTAATTGGATAGGTACGTTCAACCTGATGAGCGAAAAGAAAAACGGAAATTAGCAATAACGCGATGAAAGCCTTCACTCAAAAACATATATATAATAATAACGACTGAGTCTAGTGCTAGTCATCGACCTCTAAAGATCCGCCATGAGTGGGCTTTTTCGGTCACCCGTAAGGAATTAAGTCTCATATAGAGACAGTGGTTTATCCGTGAGTTTCGCTCAATTTGTCACCGGCGAAAACAAAGTGACCTTTTGATAAACTATAGCTATGTTTAAATGGGCAAAAGTAACTCTCACATTTTGGTTACTTTTCACGCTGTCAGGCGCATGGATTGACCGTTTAGATAACTTTCATAATGGGTATTTCTACTTGTCACAACAGAATAAAATAGAAACTATTTTACAAAAAATGCTCGAGTACCGCCACAACGGTCTGATCTCACAGTTAGATAAAGACATGGGTGACACACTCCAAAGAACGGGTTCATATTACACACTTCTAAATTTTCTAGGCGTAGAAAAAGATGATTTAGGGCGCCCCCTTGCCGAAGGCTATGAAAACGATATGAAGCAGCTAACAACCATTGACGGAATATATCGCCGATCTAATGATCCAGAGTACTGGGGATTTAATCCAGACAACTGCAGTCGTGATCAGATTTTTGCCGCCCAATCAGCGATTGTCACCTATCGCGATTTTAATCGCGGACGTTCTTTATTTAAACGTTTTCTAAAGAGAGGCTTTCTAAACCAAAATGTTCGACATAACTGGTCCTATCCTTGGGAGAAGTCTTACGTGTGGAAGATCCCAGATATTCCTACGCCTTCACAAATGTCTCTTTTACTTAGGGGATTAGGTAGTCGACTCGTTTACCCTCTCGTTTTTATATTAGATGCATTTATCATTGCAGATGTTCACCTTTTTAGGCGACTGGACAAAAGACAGTTGTGGGACTACGACGTAAAACTCCTTCCGGCCTTGATCGCCGCCAACTCCTATCTTCCAACACTTTGGTCTCGCTGGGGTTTGATGCTGTACTTACGTGATCGGCAAGATATCGCTCAACGCGTACATTATTACAACCAAGATCAATTCAATGGTATTAAACCTTTGGCCGACTTGTATGATTTGTCGCTGGCTAAAATGAATGATCAGTTCGTAGCTACATCAAAGTCATTTGGAATTCCTATTTCTCAAATATCTAAAGTTCGCCGCATCAGTAGTGAGAATGAATGATCCAGTCTGGGTCTTGATTTTTTTAACAAAAAAACTCCTTCCTATCCTTGAACATTTGTTTCAACTGCCGATTAAGAGTGCATCTTATCTATAACGAGGAATTAGTTTTATGAAAAAATCAGGTTTTTCACAATGGTTCAAAGGCATCAAAGGGCGACTTCTTTTCGCAGCGGTTGTACCAGTTATTGGTTTCGCAATCGTATTTTTCGTCGCACTAAAAGGCATTAACAGAACAAATGTTATTGTCAAAATAGCCCACGAAACTTTGATACCGAATTCGATCTACCTAGGTGACATGCGGGTATCTAGAAATCGCTTCATTGGAAAAGCGTTCGAAAGCCTTGTTTTTGCCGATAAGCCAGATAAAAAGGAAAAAGCAATCAAAGCTATGGAAAAAACCAATGACGAGTTTGACAAGGCTTACACAGCATATTCAAAAGCACCATTTATAGATGGGGGAAGTGGGGGGGTTAAAAAAAAAAAAAAAAAAAAAAAAAAAAAAAACTAAAATATAAATATATTATTTTTATTTTTATAAAATATAATTATAAAAAAAAAAAATAAAAAAAAA
>DDTZ01000163.1:0-1038 GCA_002344565.1 Bdellovibrionaceae bacterium UBA2351
GAAGTTTGTGACTTTGAAGTCTTTGCTCTCCATCATTTCCATTAGTAGATCAGCTACGTCTTTGTCATCTTCAAATATCGCTACTTTCACGCTCATATTAATCTCCCTACCTACACTAAAGATCGGTGTGTCCTATTTTTCTTATGACTCAATTAATCTTGAGCTAAGACTGAATCATTCTGGTCCACAGGGTGTTGTATTTTTTTGTTCGGCTCATCTTGAGACAAGCTTGAGCGAAAATTTTGAAAAGATGCTTTCTTGTATTATCCTAGACGATAGGTGGGGTGTACGTTGAAACCAAATACTATCGCAAAGGTAGTTCTACTATCGTTTTCTAGTTTAGTTCTTGTAGGTACATTTCAAAATTGCGCTCAGGCATCTGGGTCAGCAGCCTTTACTCCATCGACTTCTGGTTCGAGTGATTTAAATCCAAGCACAAATTCAATGGATAAAATTGAAAATGTAGATTTGAGTGCGGCAGAATATATCGATATATCGTTGCGTTCTTTGTATGCGGAAACTGAGGTTCAAAGGAAATCTGTTCGTGATTCGCAAAACTTAAAAATCAACTTATCTAACGGTGAAATGCGCTATGTGGATCTAGAGGGCGGTGTAGTGAGTCCGGTTCGTTTATGTTTACGTGGTCAGGAGCTGGCGGAATTTAAAGCCATTCTCCAATCAGTAAAAGTATGTCAGCCTAATGTTCCCAGTGCTCGCGAAGATATCGCCTGCGCGCAGGTGTACAAATATCCGTTTGCTTGGGTTGAATACGCAAGTGGCGAAAAGGTGAAGTTAGGCGAGGTCGCTGGTTGTTCACGCAGCCTAGATCTGTGTGACGAACATAAAGATGTATTTAACGGCTTTATCGCTTATTTAAGAAACCACTTAGATAGTCGCAAGTGTTTATAAAAAGTTTGCTTAGAAATAGAAACTAAAAACCCGGTTGAAAGCCGGGTTTTTTATTTTTGAGTTAGTCTTTTTCGATCGACGTTCGCATGAGTGATTTAACGTGGTTCTTGCGTTGGCTGCCGCCGACTA
>DDTZ01000163.1:1430-6658 GCA_002344565.1 Bdellovibrionaceae bacterium UBA2351
TTTCAATGACTTTTCGCTGATGATTTTGAAATCACGGCTAGCTTGAGTCATGTTTGCCATCATCACGCCCACTTGGTTTTCATGATTGATAGCCTTGGTTAATTTGTAGATTTCGTTGATAATGTCGAAAATCTTTTCTGTTTCTTTTCCTCGTTCAGATATTACATTTAAAATATCTGTTGATTTAGCAATAGGCAGAACATCTCCAGATTTTATTGGCTCTGAACGCGGGTCACCTGGAATAATATATACAAATTTATCGCCTAGGGCACCTTGGGTGCGAATTTCTACTTCAGAACCTTTAAAAATACGTCTTAAGTATTCTGTTTCAACTTTCATATCCACGCGTAGTAAGTTTTTTTCGGGCACGAAATCAATAGATTCGATATTCCCAATTACCACGCCAGACAGGGAAACTACGCTACCTTGAGCTAAACCCTGAACATTTTCAAATTCGGCATACACATGCGCAAATTTTGAAAACAATGTTTTGTTTGCTCCCAACATAAAAATACTTCCCATCGTTACCAAAATCCCGATAACTAGGAATAGTCCGACTTTGATTTGGTTTTTTAAGCTGGTTTCCATTTTCTAACCTTCTCCATCAATAAATTTTTTAACTATACCGCTTTTGTCCTGATGAATTTCATCTAAAGTACCTTCGAATGCGATCTTGCCATCTAGGATAAATGACATTTTATCGCACACCGCAAAGGCAGTTGGCATATCATGGGTAACGAGGATTGAAGTGATGCCTGTGGCTTTGAGTTTCAGAATATGCTCTTGAATCTTGCGAGTGTTTGACGGATCGAGTCCCGCGGTAGGTTCGTCATACAGGATCCATTTAGGTTGCATCATTAGAGCGCGGGCTAAGCCTACGCGTTTCTGCATCCCACCTGATAGATTGGCAGGATAAAGGCCTTCGGCTGCTGGTAAACCGAACTCGCCAAGCTGATCCGAAATCATTTTTTTAATTTCTGCTTCTGATTTTTTTGTATGTTCACGTAAAGGATACGCCAAGTTTTCATACACGGTCATCGAGTCGAAAAGAGCGCCACCTTGAAAAACGTAGGCTACTTTTTTGCGAATTTCGACAAGATCATTTTCGTTATAACGAGTGATTTCTTCACCATCAATAAAGATTTCCCCACTGTCCGGCTTTTCTAGGCCAATTAAGCTACGTAGAATAACGCTCTTACCAACACCTGATCCTCCGATGAGCCCCATGCATTCACCTTTTTTTACAGAGAAGGTAATGCCTTTGTGGACCTCTTTTGAACCAAATGATTTTCGAAAATTTTTAACTTCAATCATGTGAGTCTTTCGATAATCCAGAAAAGTTTGGATAAGAAAAAGTTACTAACGAGAACCAAAATTGAGGATACAACGACAGCTTTAGTTGTCGCCATACCGACTTCTTTGGTTCCATTCTTCACGGTTAAACCAAAATAGCATGATGGAATGGCAATACATAGAGCGAAGACGAAGCTTTTTAGAAAACCCGAGAAATAGTCCATCAGAGTGACTGTTTGAATGATTTTTAAAACATAAAAATTTGGATCTAATTTTAATTCAGAATAGCCTACTAGCAATCCACCAAAGTTACTCACAACGTTTGTTAAAGCCACTAATAGCGGAAGGGAAACAAACGTCGCGATGACTCTTGGGATAACGATCGTTTTAAGGGGGGATGTGCCCATAGCGCGAATAGCGTCGATTTGTTGGGTTACGACCATACTGCCAATTTCGGATGCGAAGCCGGCGCCTACGCGGGCCGCTACCATCAACGACGTGAATACTGGACCCATTTCACGTAGTACGATCAAGGAAACTAATTTAGGAACGTAGAGTTTGCCGCCAAACTTTTCTAAGCCTAGACCAAACTGTAATGACATAACCATCCCGGTACTAATCGCCGTTACAACAACTAACGGTAAAGACCGGTTACCAACTTGAAAGATTTGCTCTACTACAAGTTTCCAGTAAACTTTGCCTTTCAGCGTATCACGTAGGAGCTGAAACGATAAGACGCCAATGCCGCCAAAGAACTTGAGGATCTCGATGATAAACAAGTATAGCGGTGTTGAGGCGATAAAGGCGTGAATCATGGTGCCCTAAAATTTTCAGTAAAGTTTTTGAATTCTTGGCTTTCACTTTCAAAACGTTCAGCTACGCCACCATAAATAAGGTTGTAGCTGCATGCGTTCTTTTTGAACGAAACCACATTTAGTTTAACTTTGACTCCGTCAATTAGTCCTTCGCCAATGGTGGTACGAGCGATACGTTGATTGTAAGGGATTTCTTCGCGATTTTTAATTTCCAATTTTTCCAAACCCGACAGGGCATCTTGTTCCAATTGATCCAATGACGGATCTTGGTTGGGAGAGCAGTCAGAGATGTATGAAATCACGTTATTTGTTTTGCTAGAGATCCATGCTCTGTCGCCTGTTTTAGATTTCAGGTTTGTGAATGGGCTTGAAGGCTCCTTGAGCTCAAGATTTTTTGCAGGCTGAGGATCTTTGGAAACCCCAATGGTTATGCATGAACTCAAAAATAAGAGACTCGGCAATAGAAGAAAAATGCGGTAGGTGGTTTTCATACAGGTTTCTTTTCGGTAGCAATAGTTAATTAATAAATGTCAAAAAGTAAAACTCGACCGTCAGTAATCTGGCAGTCTAGTTTTACCAATTTCGATGTATTACATCTAGGATATTTTTTCCTATACCTTTGATGTGATGTCCAGTGGCATTCAATGTGCAATTTGTAATTTCTAACACGAAAACAGATTGGGCAGAGTGAATGAAAAATAAAAAAATGTTCTATGTTATTGTTACTTTTTTAGTTTCAAGCATTTCATTTTCTAATCCCGAATCTGCTCCTGTAAACTCACGCATTTCCTATCAAGACGAAACGATACATTTGGAATTCTCTGGCCGAAAGGATTGGGACTACAATGTCGAAAAGAAGGATAAAAAGGGTGCCGGTAGTGCTGTAGAGATTACTCTAGATGCTTTAGATCAAAAGAGTTTATCGGAAATCAAAAACTTTAAAGCCGACTGGGTTAAAAAAGTTAGCGTCGATGCGAATGGTCCTGATGGAAAGACCAAGATCACTCTAGATTTGGCTACTGACTTAGACGTATTTGACTATCTGATGGAAGCGCCTTCTCGCTTAGTCGTCGACTTATTCCCCAATTCAAAAAAAGCCAAGACTAAAGAAGCGAAGTCTGAAGAGACAGCGGACGCTCAAAAGCCTAAACAACAAGCAGCCAAGTCAGCCGTTGCGAAAGAAACTAAAGTAGGAACTCGAAACCCTGCTACTGCTGATTTCTTGGAAATTGAAAAATCGGGTTTAATGAATATTTCGGATAAAAAGGTATTTGAAAACAAACTTGCCGGAATTTTTGATGGGGCGGACCCATTTTATGAGCGCTTTTCATTAAAAGATTACGAAGTAAAAGAAGCGTCTATCCTAAAAAGTAAAGAAAACTATTATATTCCGTTCCCCAATCATGTTCTACCAGTAGTCGATTGGGCACGAATTAAAAATGCCGAAACTATATTTGAAATCATGCCAAATGACCAAAAAGATAACAAGCATGCCCGGTTGTTACAAACGCTGTTTAAAAACGAACGTGATCAGGTTTTTCTTAAGACATATGACTGGTTCATGGAAAAATATCCAGAATCAGAATATAAAGACATCATTCAAAATATGAGCATTCAGGTTCATTTACGCCAATGGCAAAATGAAAAAAGTGCCAATCACTATGATTTAGCGACGCAAAAAATGAAAGAGATTGTTCAGAAACATCCTGAACATGCGATGGCTGAAAAATACTCCTTACTATTGGGTATTTTAGCATTTGAAAAGAAAGATTTTTTTAACTCACTTCGTTCATTTCAAAATCATACTAAAAATGCATTGTGGAATAAAAAAGGTTCATTTTCTAATGACTTGGCTCAACTTGGTGTGGCTCTTAGTTTTCAGGGTTTGAATCAATTTGAAGAAGCGCTAAAGACCTACGACGATCTTCAAAAGAGTTCTGTTTTCGAAGAAATGAAAGCGGAGGCGGCTTATCGCAAAGGTGACGTTAAGCTATCTGAACGTGCTTTTGACAAAGCCGTTCAGTTGTATGATGATGCGATCACAAAAGTTTCCAGTTTCCAAAACAATTTCCCAAATGCATACTACAATAGAGCTCAATCGCTTTTCCTTCAGGATAAGTTTCGTGAAAGCTTAGACGCCTACCGAGACTTTATTAAAAAATTCCCACAAGATAAATTGACCCCATTTGCGATGACCCGTGTGGGTGAGCTTCTAGATATTTTAGGAGCTGATAAAAATAAAGTCTTAGGTGCCTATCTAGAAACCTATTTCCGCAACGGAGATAATCCATCAGCGGTGGTAGCGCGTTTACGTATTTTGTCTTCGAAAATGAAAGGAATGAAGCCGAAGGAAGTTTCGACTACGGTAAATGAAATCCTAGATCTAGCTAAAAAGTCAGATCTAAGTGGAATCGAGCCGTTCTCTAAAGTTTTAATTGCTGAAGGCTATTCTGAACGTCAGGACTACGATGAAGCTCTAAATCTGCTTATTGATTACTATCGCAATAATCCAACAACTGTAGATAAAGAATTATTCTCTAAACGGATTTTTTCAAATATTTACTCGAAAATTGCAAAGCGCGTGTCTGAGAATAACTTCTTAGATGCATTGAAAATATATACCGATTATTACGACACATGGTTAAAAAACTCGAATCGTTTGGATATCAAATACCAAATCGGTAGGGCGTATGAACAAGGTGGAGTTTATAAACCGGCAATAAATTACTATACTGAAGTTTTAAATAAATTTTTGGCAGCGAAAGGTACGGCGGCTGGTAAAGAGCTTTCTATTAAGGAAGATTTGCCAACGGAGTCCGAGCTGTATTTGCGCTTGGCTCAAGCAGAAAGCCAAAACAAAAATTATTCTAAAGCATTTGATTATTTAAAACAGATCAAGCCAGCAGATACTTTGACTGAAAAAGAACAAATTGAACGTATTATTTTAGCTTCAGATTTACACGACAAGAAAGGCGACGTTGATCGCGCGATTCTATATTTAACTGAACTTCTAAAATATTGGAAAGGTCAGCCTGAATATGTTGCTGAGCCGTACTTTGTCTTAAGTCAGTACGAACAGAAAAAGGGAATGAAGAAAGAAGCTCTTGAATCACTAAAACG
>DDTZ01000163.1:6986-13606 GCA_002344565.1 Bdellovibrionaceae bacterium UBA2351
CAGATTGCCAAAATTTATGATTCCGAAAACGATTTTACTCAGGCAATTATTTGGTACGACAAGTTATTGACTCAGTACGAACCGACGTTTCCGTTGGAATCGACACGTTTTCGCTTAGGTAAATTATATTTTGACCGTGGCCAGTTACAAAAGGCTCAAGATGTTTGGGGTCAGTTCAAAGGCAAAGAGTCAGAGTCGTGGAAGAAAATGGCTCAAGAGCAAGTGAGTTCGAATGAATGGAAATCAGATTACAAAAAATATTTAGATCGCATCCCTGCAATGGAAAAGAATTAAGGAGAATATGATGAACACTGTTGATCTTTTTAGCATGAAGTATAAATCGGAAACGTACCAAAGCTTGCAAAAGCTAGTGCAATCGATTTTGCCAGTGGAATCAAATATCAATATTCATGGTTCCCAAGGCTCTGGTAAATCAACATGGGCTCAATTCATTCTTGAAAAATCGGGTTTGGCGAATAAGTTCTGCAAAATTGATGTAAAAGAAATCGAAGAAGAGAAGTTTAAGACAGAACTTGAATCCTGCACATTCCGCCATATTCTTTTAGAAAACGTCGATTATCTACATAAAGAAAATCAAGCTATCTTGGCTCAGTATATCCAAGCTCGTTCATTGCAGTTAAAGCCGGTAGTGATCACAACGTCAAAGCGCAGTTTAAGCGATCTGGCTCGCGAAGGTCTACTAAGACAAGACCTGTACTATAAACTATCGGTTTTTAATATCGGCTTACCTGATCTAAAGCAGGTAAAAGAAGACATTGGCACATTCGCTGAATACTATTTAAAAGTTTTTTCAATTAACTATAAACGTCCGCAGCTGAGTCTATCTAACGAAGCAATAGCTAGACTAGAATCCTTTTTCTGGGTTGGCAATATATTGGAGCTAGAGAATGTAGTAGAGCGGGCCGTGTTGTTATGTGAAGGATCTGTCGTTACGGACAAGCATATTAGATTTGATGAGTTCCAAAAGTACAACTCTTTAGATTTGAGCTTGGGTATGTCTTTATCTGAAGTTGAGCGTCGCTTAATCTTGCAAACACTAGAACACACTCAAAATAATCGCACCAAAGCAGCACACATCCTTGGTATTAGCATTCGAACTCTTAGAAATAAAATAAATGAATACAAAGAGGCAGGCTTAATATGAGCTTATTCGATAAAACAACATCTGCGCTTCAGACGTCTTTAAATATGCGTCAGTTGCGCCATAACATTACGTCTTCAAATATCGCCAATGCGGAAACTCCAGGTTACAAAGCGCAAAAGCTAGATTTCGAAGAGGCGTTAGCGCGATCAATTGATCTAGATGGTCTTCGTGGTATGAGTACAACGGATGAAAGTCACTATGCCGTTGGCGGCAAGACGGCCTCTGTTAGACCCGATATCTATGCAAATCCAGAGGGTGCGGTAAACAACGACGGAAACTCAGTAGATCTTGAGAAAGAAATGTCGGCATTGTCTGAGAATGCGATCCTATATAAAACAGCTCTACAATTAATTAACAAGAAAATGGCAGCACTGAAATATGCGGCTTCGGAAGGTAGATAGTCATGTCTGATTATATTTCCGGGATGAGAATTTCTAGCAGTGGTATGACGGCTCAAAGAGCTAGACTAAATGCCATTTCTAGCAATATTGCTAATATCAATACAACGCAAACTCCAGAGGGCGGACCGTATCGCCGCAAGGACGTGGTTTTTGAAGCCATGCCGGATGCGCGCAACTTTGGTGAAATTCTGACATCAAGCAATCCAAAATCAAATATGCAACGCGTGCAAGTTACTGATGTTGTGTCGGATTTAAAAGCGCCGTTAATGAAGTACGATCCCGATCATCCCGATGCAAATCCAGAAGGTTATGTGGCGTATCCTAACATCAATTTAATGGAAGAGATGACCAACATGATACAGGCAACGCGAGCTTATGAAGCCAACGTATCGGCACTTCAAGCCTCGAAGGATATGGCTATGAGTGCGCTTGAGTTAGGGCGCTAGACGCGGGTTTTAAGTGTATCGGAATAAGACATACGTCTTAGACTAGTTTAGAAATAGGTACTTTGTGCCTAGCTGAAATTACGGTAAAATAAATTAAGGGCTTAAAGAATTTGAGCCTGGGAGAAAGACACCATGGACGGATTTAACATTAAGAATTCGAATCAATTTTTGAATAATTCGAATTACCTTGATCAGCGGTCAATGAAAGTGACCCCTCCAACTTCCGAAAAAATTTCTGGAATGAATGGCACAGTAGGCCCTTCAGGAACCAGCGAGCCAGGGAAGTCGTTTGCAGCGACTCTTAACGAAGCCATCAAAGGTGTAAACGAATTACAAAAATCAAGTGACAAAGCCGCGCAAGATTTAGCCACTGGGAGAACAGATAACGTAGCCGAAGTTATGTTAACTGCCGAGAAAGCGGATGTTGCGTTGAAAGTTATGGTGCAAGTGAGAAACAAAATCATAGATGCCTATAACGAAATCATGAAAATGCAAGTGTAGTTTAACGGTTGAAGTTTAGCGGGATTGACGGATTAAGAGGGGACGTAAGTGAGTAAATTATTCGCTGGTTTGATTATACAGTTTAGAGAGTTCTTTAAGAATTTGGGGCCGACCAAACGATTTTCAGTAGTCATCGTTGGTTTGATCGCTGCCTTATCTTTCGTTTCGATCGTTTTCATGTTATCGGGAAATGAATATGTTCCGTTGCTAACTAATGTGCCTGCAGATCAAATGCCCCTTGTGATTCAAAAGCTAACTCAAAAGAATATTCCGTTCCAATTAAAAGAAGAGGGTAAAACAATCGCGATTCCTAAAGAATTGCTGCATTCAACGCAAATGACACTTATGTCTGAAATTGGCTCTACGAAAATGGGATCAATTGGTCTTGAAATTTTTGATAAACAAGAATTTGGCGTAAATTCATATGCGCAAAAAATTAATTACCAGCGTGCTTTGCAGGGGGAGTTGATCCGCGCAATTAATACTCTAACAGCGGTAAAGCAATCTAAAGTTATTTTAGCCTTACCTAACAAGAAAACATTCTTAGAAGAAGGCGGGAAGCCGTCGGCGTCAGTTGTGGTTGAACTTCATCAAGGTAAGGAACTATCGGCAGAGCAAATTCGCGGTGTTCGTTACTTAGTAGCGAACGCAATCGAAGGTATGGACCCTGAAAGCGTAGCGGTACTTGATGAGCGTGGTAAAATGCTGACTCAGCATAGTGATGGATCGACCGCAGGTACATCTGAAATTTTAGATCTTAAAGGTAAAATTGAACGCGAGTACGAAGGCCGAATTGAAAGCATCCTTTCAAAGGTGGTTGGCCAAACTCGTGTCGTAGCAAAAGTCGATGCCACGTTGAATAACAAGGTTGTTTCAAGTATTGAAGAAATCGTTGACCCAGAAAAAACGGCCATTCGTGCTCAGCAAAGTGAAGAAGAATCTTTAGACGGATCACGCGTTAACCCCGCGGGTGTTCCGGGGTCACGAAGCAATTTGCCTGGTGCTGAAGACGCGGGGCAAGTTGGTTTTAAGCAAGACGTTAAAAAGGAAATCAAAACTACTAATTTCGAAGTGCCTAAAACAGTTCGTAACGTAAAAGAAGCGGCTGGTAATCTAGAAAAAATTTCAGTAGCCGTTGTTGTTGATGGCCTATTCCAAGTTGTAAAAAATGATAAAGGAGAAGAGGAAACTAAATGGACACCTCGTTCCGCTGAAGAACTGAAAAAATATGAAGAGATTGTTAAGAACGCGGTTGGTTTCAATGCGGCTCGCGGCGACTCTGTTAAAATCGAAAACATTCAGTTCCAACCAGAAGATTTTTCAGAAGCTGAAAAGTTGTTAACAAATTTAGAGCGTCGTAAACTTCTACAGGCATTGTTTAAATGGGCATTGTTAGCGTTCTCGTTGGCACTATTGTTCATTTTGATAGTAAGACCATTCATGCAATGGATTACAGATTCGTTCCAAGATTCGGTAGAAGAGATGCTGCCACGAACGATCGAAGAGCTAGAAGAATTGCAGTCAGTGGATAGCACGTTGCCAGGGATGTCAGGGGCCTTGCCGGTTCTCCAAGAGTCAATCGATCCGGATAAAGCAGAATCAGAATTACTTAAAGATCGCATCATGACCTTAATGCAGAAAGATCAAGAGAAAGCAGCTAATGCATTTGGTATGTGGTTAGTTAGAAAGGATGACAAAGCGTGAAAGTAGTCAAAGCAGACAACATAGATTTTGATGTTCTAAAGGGGTTTGATAAAGCCGCTATTCTGCTGAATTACTTGGGCAAGGATGCGGTTAAAATCCTTCTTGCGCGTATGGAAGACGCGGACATTCGTAAGTTGATTAACGTAATGAATAAGTTTCGCGTGGTACCTGTTCACGTGACTAAGAAAGTTTTAGAAGAGTTTTACGAGATGATCAGTGAAACTGACGATTATATATTCTCGGATCAAATTTCTAGCAAAGACAGTATCGTTGATGCCGTTGGTGAGGATCGAGCCCGAGGTATTTTAGGTGGTTTAAATATCGGGTCGGCTAATGCGCGCTCACTTGAGTCATTAGAGATGGTCGATGCTAAGTCATTAGCGAATTTCCTTGTGAATGAACATCCTCAGACTGTTGCCGTAATCTTGGCCCACTTAGAGCCAGAGAAAAAAGGTGAGGTTTTAAAGCGTTTGCCTGACACATTACAAGCCGAAGTGGTTCTGCGGATGGCAAACTTAGAGCATGTCGATCCAGAGCTAATTGTTGAAATTGATAAAGTTTTGAAAAACCAATTAGCTAACACTGCTAGTGTCGAGCAATCTACATTGGGTGGTGTTCAGCCGGTGGCGGAAATGCTCAACGTTATGGACAAAAATACAGAAACATCCATCATGTCACGTTTGGAAGAAAAAGATCCACTATTGGCCGAAGAGATTCGTAAACTTATGTTCGTATTTGATGACATCATTAAAATTGATGATCGTGGTATTCAGTCACTTCTTAAAGAAGTGCCGAATGATAAACTTCTTCTGGCTCTTAAAACAGCAAATGAAGACATCAAAGCGAAAGTATTCAAAAATATTTCGGCTCGTGCGGCTGATATGCTGCGAGAAGATCTTAATAATATGGGGCCTTCACGTCTATCCGATGTTGAGGGTGCTCAGCAAGAGATCGTCAATGCTGCCCGCCGCTTAGAGGCTGAAGGTAAGATTTTAATTGCTAGAGGTGGTTCAGAAGATGCCATGGTATAGTCGCTCCATTTTGAAGGAAGAAAAAGCGCGTGAGGTGGTAGTTGAATACACACCCACACAATTTAATTTGGGAACTCCATCCCAGGCACTTGATTATTTAGAAGAAATTAAAAAAGGCTCAGATTTTATAATGAATCCTGTGATCCGTGAACAAACGGGCGTTGAAGAAATCCAACGTGAGGATATGGATTCTAAGGCCGAAGAATTAGCTATTCATAAATTAAAAGAAATTCAGGCGTCTGCGTATAAAGAAGGCTATGATTTAGGTTTGGATGAAGGCACAAAGCGCGCTTACTTGGAGAAAACTAAAGAGATCAAATCTAAGTTAGAAGAATTAGATCGTCTATTAGTGAATGTGAATACCTTAAAAACAGATCTTGAAGTTCAGAACGAAAGTCATCTTATTCAACTCGTATATCATATGGCTTCTAGAATTTCTTTACGCCAGATTGAAATGGACAATAAAATTGTGATCGACATTATGAAGCAAGCGATGAGCTTAGCGCAAGATGAAGAAAATATCACGGTTCATATTTCTGATAAGCAGTTAGAATTTCTTGAAGACATAAAGAAAAACTCACACTCACGTGAATTTGAGTTTATTAAGAAAGTAAAGTTAGAAGGTAATCCTGATATTCAGCCAGGCGGTTGTATTGTTGAAACTAACTACGGGGAAGTGGATTCGCGCATTGAGCAACGACTGCAAAAATTGTGGGAGCATGTGAGCGAAGCCCTGCCAAAAGTTAAAACCCCAATTGAATTTGAGTAAACATGGATTTGAATTCTAAAATCAACATTGAAAAATATAACCAAATTATTTCTAACATCCATTTGTCGAAAGATAGTGGAAAAGTAAAGGAAGTCGTTGGTTTATTGATCAAAGGGTATCTTCCGGGAGCGGCAGTAGGCGCCGTGGTTGAGGTTTTTCCAAACGGCCTTGAGAAATCATTTTTGGCCGAAATCGTTGGTTTTAAAGATAAAGACGTATTGATGATGCCGCTCAATGAAATGCGTGGTGTTGGATTAGGTTCAAAAATTATCTTAGCTAAGCAAACGGCCTCTGTGCGGGTGGGCGAAGAGCTCATCGGTCGTGTCGTAAATGGCTTGGGCTTACCTATCGATGGTAAGGCAGATATAGAAGATTTTGAAGAACGTCCGCTCTACGCAGAAGTCGTTAATCCGCTGGATCGTGAACCTATTAGATCTCCAATAGATTTAGGGGTTCGTGCTATTAACTCATGTTTAACAGTCGGTTTAGGCCAGCGTGTAGCGATTATGGCCGGTTCAGGTGTGGGTAAGTCCGTTCTTTTGGGTATGATGGCTCGAAACACAAACGCTGATGTAAATGTGATCGCATTGATCGGTGAGCGTG
>DDTZ01000163.1:13948-20829 GCA_002344565.1 Bdellovibrionaceae bacterium UBA2351
GTAACAAGTGACCAGAGTCCCTTGCTTCGCATGCGCGGTGCTTATGTGGCGACCGCAATTGCTGAGTATTTTAGTGGTAAGGGCCAAAATGTTCTGTTGATGATGGATTCAGTTACACGCTTTGCGATGGCTCAGAGGGAAATCGGTTTAAGTGCCGGTGAACCGCCGTCATCGCGTGGTTATACGCCATCGGTTTTTGCTCAGCTGCCAAAGCTGCTTGAGCGCGCTGGAAATTTTGAAGGCAAAGGCAGTATCACAGGATTGTATACTACGCTTGTAGAAGGCGACGACATGAATGATCCCATTGGGGATTCGGTTCGTTCCATTGTTGACGGCCATATTGTGTTATCGCGGGCATTGGCCCAGAAGGGTCACTTCCCCTCGATCGATGTTTTGCAATCAGCAAGCCGGGTAATGAAAGCGGTTTCAAAACCCGATCATCAAAAACTTGCTCAAAAGTTACGTGAAAATTTAGCCATTTATAAAGAGGCGGAAGATTTGATTAATATCGGCGCTTATAAGCCGGGGGCTAATCCAAAAATCGATAAAGCCGTTAAGCTAATTGATGGTATCAATGATTTCTTAAGACAAAGGGTAGAAGACGGAACAAGTTTTTCGCAAACTCTAAAGATGCTTCAGCAATTATTCATCGGGAATTAGAATTTATGAAAAGGTATGTGGTGATTTCATTCATACTTTGCTCGATAAATGGGAATGCCCAAACTCTGCCATCTAACGTTGCCTACACTCCAGAGCAAATTGTTAATGAAAAAGTAACCAAAGTTAATAATCAAAATGGTGGTGCGCCCTCTGCTACCGCAGATACAAGTATATTTAATAATTCGCGGTCATCCCATGGCGTGAATTTGTCTTCAGTTTCCAAGAGTCAACAAGTTGGTTTGGATCTGCATAAAGAAGCGGATGAATTAAGAAATAAAGTTGTTCAAGAGCAAGCGGATGCGGGTACAGTCGATCCACAGGGTTGTGCGGATCGTAGTTCCCTAACCGAATACCAAAGTAACGTCTGTTTGGCGTCCGATACGTTACAAGTGATGGGTATAGAAGCGATTGAATCTCAAAACTATTTTAAAGAGTCTGCAGACCGTGCATACCAAACAATGGAAGATACATCTGCGTTTCCACTAGATGGCTCGGGAACGTCAAATTTTGCAGCGGATGCGCACGGTTTGCCCGCGCAGTCTAATGGATTGTATTCGGAAAATAAAAAAACTATCGACAGTTTTCACCAGCTGTACAAATCTTTAGATGAAACCTCTCAGTACAAAGGATTCAAATACAATACGAAGAAAGATTACTTCTATTTAGATGGAAAAAAGTATCCGACATCTGTTATGTATTCCAAAGACGCGATGATCAAGGCGGGTATAAGTAAATCACTTGCAGACTTTGTATATAAAATGCTCGAGAAGAAAGCCGTAGTGGCGCAAAGTAAAGTTACAGCAATGTTGAAAAAGAAAAATATTTATGACGGGAAGAGCTGGAATATTGTGAAAGTGCTTGGTTCTGACGAGGATCGTAGTGATTCTTCTCGTGGAGTTGCCTCGATGCCCTTTGATGAATCTTCGCAAACTGATGTCCAGAAAGGCGTTCAAGTAATCGATCTTTCATCTAGTCTGGTCGAGGAAAAGACGTTGTTTAAAGATTATAACGGTTTTCAAGTAGGACTTTCCTCAGATAACATTTTCCAAATCATTAGCAGAAAGTATAGAGAAAAGGACCGAAAAGGTTTTTTTCACAACTCTTCAAAAAAATAATATAAACTAAAAATATATGAAATTTAACTTTCGCATGCAGAAGGTTCTTGAGCATAGAAAGGTTCAAGAAAACCTTGCCAAAACTGACTTCCAGGTGGCTCAAAGCCGCCTGAACGAAGAAGTTGAAAAGCTTCAGAATATGATCGATCAAAAGAAAAAAGCCCGTGTAAAAAGCTTTGAGTTAGAAACCGGCTTTGATGTTCCAAATTCTTTACGAAACGGAATCCTGGAAGAATCTTCCCGATTTCAAAAACTTCAGGACGTACGCATTGAAAAGCAGCGGGAAATCATTGCTGAGTGGGAAAAAGAAGTCGAGTCTAAACGAGAAATTTTGAAAACAAAAGCGATAGAATATAAAATAATAGAGAAGGTCAAAGATAAAAAGAAACAGCAGTTTATCGATGATGCAAATAAAAAAGAGCAAAATGAAAATGATGAAATATCGATTTTGCGATTTGCGAGCAGGAATAAAAAATGAGAGTACATGAACGTTATTTAGATCAGATGCTCAAAAAATCTAGTGAGGGAGATTCACTTAGCTTTAATAAAAAGAAAGCTCAGTTTCCTTTAAAAGAGCAGCAGCCGGCTCCGCAAGTTAAACGTAAATTGAAACCAACTCCAACTCGTAGGAAAAATAGTTTTTCGCCCGTTGCTATTATATTTACCATGCTAGGAATTGGTGTTGCCTACTTTGGCTATGAAAATATTGAATCGATTGAAAAGTGGATGGGAACTGTCCAGTTTTCATTTACTACGTCGGCAATGGCCGAAGACAAGCCAGCTGAAAAACCCGTGGATAAAGCTGCTGCCACTAAACCTGAAGAGGCGAAGCCAGTGGATGCAAAGACTGCAGTAGAAAATGCAGGAATTGATTTTGATTTCGTAAGAGATTTTAAAGAGCGTAAAAAAGCGCTGGATCAAAAAGAAGAAGAACTAAAAGCTTGGGAAGCTGAGATTCAAACTCAGAAGTCCGAGCTTGATACCAAAATTGCTGAGATTCAAAAAATTAGAAGCGATATTTCTGCTCAGCTAGAAGAGCGTGTTAAGGCAGATCAAGCTAAAATCGATACTCTAGTTCAAGTTTACAGTCAGATGAAGCCGTCTCAAGCCGCGAAGGTATTCGAAAGCTTGGATGAAGATTTGGCCGTAGATATTTTATCGAAAATGAAAAAGAAGAGTGCAGCTGACATTCTTAATTTGCTAAAGGCAGACAAGGCGCAAGTATTGTCTGAGAAGTACGCAGGTTACATCAGAAAACCAGCAGCAACTCAAAATACGAATACAAATACCAATAATAAAACTGAGGGGGCACCTGTTGAAGCAGCGAAACCCTAGCGGAAGGAGGACTATTGAACGTTCAACCGGTTTCGTTCATGCCGAAGCAAGACGCGAAAGCGCCAAGCAGCATGAATGCACAAGAAAACCGTGTCGACGAAAAGGCGTTCAGCAAAGAGCTTGAGCGACGAGGGGATACTCTAGGAGCTAAGAAATTGCCGGAAAAGCAATTGAAGCCTCAAGGGAGTAAACCAGCAGAAAAGAGTGAAGTGGCGAGCAAAGAAGACACTTCAGTTGAAAAGAAAGTAGCTAAAGTAGATTCAGAAAAGAAATCTGAATCGGGTGAAGGCAAACTGACTAAAAAGCAGACGACTAAAGAAGAACGTCTGAAAAAATTCATGGACTCATTAGAGAGTGAATTTCAAGTACCTCCGACTCGAATAGTGGAGGCATTCAGTGAGCTAACCCCAGAAGAGCTTTCTTTACCTGCTGATCAATCCATCGATCGTGTTGTCGAAAAGTTAGATTTAAATGGCGAAGAGATGGCTAAGGTCAAAGACCTTTACGGCGATCTTGTTCAAGATTTAGGTGAACTCGACGCAAGAAAAGCTGAATCTGATATCGGTACGGCACAGAATATGGCAGCACTAGGGCTCACACGTGAGCGTTTTGATAAAGTCAAAAATGATCGTGTAGCTTTGCAAAAGTCTTTGGATCAAATGAATCAGAGCTTTTGGCAACCGCAATTGACTCCGCAGATCGCGACGCCCATTCAGGCAGACGTGATGGCGAAGGCTCAAATGGCGGCTCGTGGGAAAAGTGGATTAGACTCATATCGTGATTTCTCGCAAGATAGTATGGCGGCTGGATTAGTTTCAGGCGATTTAGCTATCGATCAGAATCGTGAATTTTTATACGATCCTAGATCAGGAGAGGTCGTTAATCCCGATCCAAATTTAATGCTAAATGAAGAGGGCGATCAGGTATTCAGTGACAAAGAGGCCGCAGCCATGGGCGCAGCAACAGCTTTAGCGTTATCAAAAATGAAAGCTAAAGATGTCGATACCAAAGCTTTGGCCGGTTTAGATTCTGGATTTAATATGGAGCCATCAAAAGCTGCACTACCTGGAGGTCTAAAACCAAATCAATTGGCAAACATGGAGTCGTTAGCAAGTGGTCCGACGGATGTGTCGACAGCGATGCTTGCGAAACTAGCGAACTCGTCGAATTCCTCAGGCGGCTCATCTGATTTCTTCAGTAAGGGCGAGGGTAATTCGGGATCTCAAAAATCACAGGTTTCTGGAAAGAAAACTGACGGTGAAGAGATGAAGAGTATGCTTGCGGCATCACTTGGTACGGGAGCTGAAATTAAAGACAGTTCTCTGAATCAGGCACCAATAGCGGCACCTCTGACAAAGGCAGAAATTTCGCCTGAAGTCGCAGACCGCAATATCCAAAACGTTATGCAACAGGCTCAGTACTTGGTGAAGAACGGTGGCGGCGAAATGAAAGTGAAAATGACGCCAGAAGGTCTGGGTGAGATCGAATTGATTGTCCAGTTGAAGGAAGGCCGTGTGCAACTGCATATGGCAACTGAAAACAAAGAGACCAAAAAAATGTTAGAATCGAGTATTTCTGATTTGAAAGAAAGTCTTTCTCAGCAAAAGATTTCCTTAGATTCAGTTAAGATTGATTCGGTTGTTCGTACGAACGTAGAAAATCAAACGAATAGTCAGACTCAATCAGGACCTAATCAAAACCAAAATCAGGAAAATCGCGATACGCGACAGTTTTGGAATCAATTCCAAGAAAACTTTGGTGGACGCTCTCAGCGGGACGCTCTCTTAGAGCAGCCGAAAGCTAAAGGATACGCACCGAAAAAGTCAGCGACACTAGCACCGGCTACGGATGCTAGTACAGCTAGTCGTTCGAATGGAAAGTCATCAAGTTTAAATTTAGTAGCATAATCAATAGAGGTGAGAGGAAACTCTCGCCTCTACTTTTGACTTAAAATCAAGCAGTCCAGTCTCATTTTTAGGTATTCAAGGATAGAATAGAAAAAGGAGATCCTATGACAGTAATGAATTCAAAGTTAGGTGTAAATGCGTTTGGTGCAACTCAGACGAAACCGACATCTTCAAATGCATCTCAAGCTCAACTCACTGAAGCCGACCTAAAAAAATTGGGTGGCGATAACGTTGGAGACGTTTTAAATAAAGTGGCCGATCCAAACTGGGTTGATCCGTCTAAGAAAATGCGTACTGTTGGGAATGATAAATTAGATAAAGACGCCTTCTTTAAATTGATGCTTGCGCAGATGAAAAATCAAGATCCAACAAATCCGCTTAAGTCGCACGAGATGGCGGCACAGTTAGCCAGCTTCTCGTCACTGGAGCAAATGCAAAATATGAATACGACTTTGACAGAAATCAAAGGCGGCCAGAAGCCGACCGAGCAGTTCCAGGTGTTAAACCTTTTAGGTAAAGCGGTGGCTGGCGACTCTTCGAAGATCTTACGTAATCCAGGCGATAAATCTCATGAATTTACATTCAATTTGCCAATGGCAGCGAAAGAAGCAGATATTCGCGTTCGCAATGCTGATGGTGAAGTCGTGAAAACGTATAAACTAACAGGCTTAAAAGAAGGCGAGAATCGTTTGCCTTGGAATGGACAAGATGAAAAAGGAAATGCAACACCAGCGGGTGAGTACCAATTCTTCATTGAAGCTAAAAATGAACAAGGCACCAAGATGGCTATCAAGACAGAATTCGAAGGCCAAATCACGGGTGTTAACTATGCACCAGAAGGACCTGTGTTGTTAATTGGAAATCAGGCGATTCGCTTGCGTGATGTTAAGAAAATCGTGGATCCTGCGTTGTTAAACACGCCAGGGAAATCAAGTGAAATTAATCCAGAACTTCAAGCGATGCCTACGGCTCCTGCGCCAGGTGCGCCAGCACAGGCAGGTGCGGCACCTGTTGGATTGCCTCCGGGAGTTCCAGTGCCAGCGGGCTTTTCATTAACTCCACCGGCGCAAGGCGGACCTCCGGCTCAATCATCGACAGCTCCGCAAAAGAAAAAAGAAGTTCAAGGGGCTCCTCCGGCTCCTCAGCGTAACAAGATCATGGATCAAGTGGGTCTTTCAAACGAAATGATGAGTAAACTCGCTAAAGAAACTTCAATGTAGGATTTTAAATGAACCACTGGAAACCATGCAGCAGTTGTAAGAAAGAAATTGGCTTTAGTACTAAATATTACGAGTGCAGTGTTTCCACGTGTACGGGGTCTAGAACAGGCTACGTATTTTGTTCGGTTCCATGTTGGGAACGTCATGTTCCCGGTGCTAAACACCGCGACGCCGCGGCTATTGAAAAGAAATCTCCGACTCAAGCGGAGTATGAAAAGTCCCAAGATGCCCCAGTTTCAGGAGGGCAGAGACGAATTATTGCATCTTCATCCCCTTCTGTTAATACTAGTAGTAAAAAAGATGAAAATGAAATTCTGGTCGTCGTATCTAAAGTAAAAGCTTATATTAAGTCTCAGGCAGATATGAATGTATCTGACGAGATTATGGATATTTTATCCCATCGTATTCGCTATTTTTGCGATCAGGCGATTAAGAGTGCTCAATCAGACGGTCGTAAAACCGTTTTAGATCGAGATATGAAGCCGTAGTCGGCAGCATCTTAATTTCATTCAATCTTTGCAGTCACAGTTGGAGTTGGTTTGGAACTACTGAGTGCTATTTTATCTGAAAAGAGTGAAAGCCTAGGACAGCAAGGGCGTGCAAAATGGCTATCGCGTTTGTTATTCTGGTTCCAGCGTTCTAGA
>DDTZ01000018.1:0-5401 GCA_002344565.1 Bdellovibrionaceae bacterium UBA2351
GTTAGGAAAATTCAAAAATATCAAGTGGCCTATCGTCAGCTGATGGAAGAATTTAGAGCTGCGGGATTATTGCCGGTCTACGATGCTGGTTATATCTCATTTGATAAACAGTATTTAACGATTGGAATCAACGGCATGGTCGAAGCAGCCGAATTTTTGAATATCCCAATTTCCGATAATGACGTCTACAAGAATTTTTTAAAAGAAAATTTGAAAACGATTTACGACTTAAACAAAGAGGCTCGTCAACAGTACGGTTATATGTTTAATACCGAATTTGTTCCAGCAGAAAACCTGGGTGTAAAAAATGCGAAGTGGGACAGACGAGATGGTCTAAAGGTTTCTCGCGAGTGTTACAATTCTTATTTTTACGTAGTTGAAGATGCGAATATTGATTTCGTCGACAAATTTCATCTCCACGGTAGTGAAGTGATACAGTATTTAGATGGTGGATCGGCTCTGCATTTAAATTTAGAAGAGTACTTAACACCGGTTCAATACATGATGCTTTTAGATAATGCGGCCAGGGTTGGTTGTAACTATTTTTGCACTAACGTAAAAGTTACTGTATGTAACGAGTGCTCAAAAATTACGAAACGAACTCAATCGTCCTGTGGACATTGCGGCTCGACTCACATCGACTATGCGACGCGAGTTATCGGGTATTTAAAACGAGTTTCTTCATTTAGTTCGTCTCGGCAAAAGGAACACAATTTGCGATACTATCATGTGGATTCACACTCGTCAGCCACAAAGCCCGAACTCGCTCAACATCTGGAAAGGTAATTCCTTTTTTTGAGTTCTGGATTAGGCCTTGTTTGGACCATTCGCTCAAGAGGCGTATTACCGCCTCTTGACTGGAGCCCATGGAGTCTGCAATGTCCTGGCGAGTGATTTTAACTAACGACGAGGACAACCATTTTTCTGTCATAAAATAGGCGACTTTTTGTTCTAAGTTAAAGCGTTGAGTGCAGCGGTCTTTCTGAATAGTTTGGATGCGCTTTAGAACCGATCTATTAGCGAACTCCAGTAGTAGTGGTGATTTAATCCAAAACTTTTGGTAATCGTCACGGGTGTACTTTAGCAGTTCTGTGGTACCCAAAGTTTTTGCGGTGACCGGATACAGTACCGTATCGTGCTGTTGCATTAATGCGACCCCAAAGGGTTCTCCTCGGTGAATGATATCAATAAGGGTCTGCTCTTCCCCGCACGCTTTTGAAAGTTTGATCGCCCCAGAGACCACTAAATAGAAACAAGCGGCACGGTCGCCTTCGCTAAATATGATGGATCCTTTAGTTAAAGATATGAGTTCTGTCGATTGAAGCAAGTCGCTGATGAACTGGGCTGAGAAATTTAAGCTGGTGCCCAGTTTTGACTGGATGCCTTCTGGTAAAAATGTTTGTTCCGTTACAGTTTTCACGCATCTCCTTGTTTTAGAAATCGTTTGAAAATGAGGTCATTTTCTATTTTTATATGAAGATCTAAGGCCCTTACGAGTTCTTTCAATGCATCTAAAAGTAAGATCAAATTATTACTTGCAAATGATGGGGGCTGAAAGTCATAAGTGAGTTCCTTTATTTCCTCGGTAAAATGCATGTCTGCCGTGTGATCTTTCTCCATCGCCTTGATGAAGGGAGTGAGACTTTTTAAATTTTCTGAATTAGATTCTCTTTCTAAAGATAGTAGCACAGGAAACAATATAGTCTCTTCTTGCAGCAAGTGAAGCTCCATTATACTTGCAAATTCGTTGAAGCAATGAAAGGCCCTCACTAAACGAGGATTAACATGTGACTGCATTTCCTTCGTAAAAAGATCACCGAGGATAGGTATTTGTGCTTTTAAGGGTGTGTGGAACTCCTGGATTATATAGTTTACGACGTCTTGGGTTGGGGCTTTTTTCAAATTAGGTAAGTTTTTGTTTTCCATATTACTATGTTGCCATTGGGCTCTAGACTGCCAGTATGATCTGGGTCATAGTATAAATATAATTAGCTTTTTTATCGGGTATTCGGCTATTTAGAAGAGGTATAGAAATAATGGAAAAATCTAAAGCGTTAAAGTCGGCCTTAGCCGAAGCGATACAGTTTCCAATTTTTTCGGGTTTAACACCTGCTGAACTTGAAAGTCTATGTGAGTCGGGGCAGGTGATTGTGTCGTCCCATCGAGATAAAGTCTTTCAATTTAATGAACCAGCGGAGTACTTTGGTTTTGTATTAAGCGGAGCCTACAAGCTGTCGCGTCCTACACCAGCCGGCGATGAAATCATCGTTCATTTTACGACACCGGGCGATTTTGTGGCGGCTTTTATAATGGCTCAGCCGAAACCAGTGTTTCCAGTGACAGTTACAGCAATGGGGCCCTCTCGATTTGTTAAGATCCCTAGATCGGTGTTTTTGAGCGCTTGGAAAAATCGGCCTGAACTCATTTTAAAAATTCAAAGCTTGCTTTCCAGTCGGATGGGGCAAATGCATACCCAGAAGGCCCTTCAAAAAGCGCCGTTGTCCGCCAAAGTGGCCTCGTTACTGATGGAGCTTGTTGAGCGCCATGCGAATCAAAATGAACTGATCGTCCCTTTGCCGCTGACTCGAAAAGAAATAGCTGATAGTCTTGGTGCATCGGTCGAGTCAGTGATCCGCATTATGAGTGATTGGTCAAAACGAGGCATAATTCAGTCTTCCGACCAAAGTATCAAAATAATTAAACCCGAGCAGATCATTATTGAAATGAAGCTAGATGAGACATAGATCTGCCGTTCTTTATGTATGACATGGATCATACCGATGATTTTTAAAACACAGTAATCTAAGCCTCTAGAACCGAACCGCAATAGCGCTGAACGTTCTAAAAAGGTTAAGAAAATGAAATCAATTTCATTAAACAATGAACCGTACCGTTTGCTTTTTTCATGTGGTGTAGTTTCGGGAGTTCTGGGGCTTGTATTATGGGTTTTATTTCAAGCTGACTATCTTCCGTTCTATCCGAAACAGTCGCATGCTAATATAATGTATTTTGGATTTTTGTGGTCTTTTGTAGCGGGATTTTTAATGACCGCTATTCCGAAAATGACGGGTACTCCGCTGGCTAATGCATTTGAGATAACGACAGCAATGGTGCTGGTGGGTTTGCAAATTATTGTCAATTTTCTAAATCTGGTTCCGATTTCTATTTTCGTTTTTTTGCTTCAAACAGCGTTCGTAATTTCTTTTGTTGGACGGCGATTTATTTTGAAAAGGCATATTCCCTTTGAAGGGTTTGTATTTATTCCGTTCGCCTTTTTGCAACCTTTGCTGGCCATAGGTCTTTTTTACTTCTATGAGAACCCGTCGTTGACTACATTTTATCGTCTAGCTGGCGAAGCCTTTATTTTAAATTTGGTGCTAGGGCTTGGAACGCGTTTAGTCCCTGTTCTTTCTAGAGTTCCCAACTCGCTATCACCAGATCAAAAAGCAGATAAAAATAATTTTGTCGTGATGGCGGCCTTGGCCATACTGTTAAATGTAAGCTTTATCGTTCAAACATTTTTTAGTGAGACAATTGGGGTTGCTTTACGTCTACTTCTGATTGGATATATCTCGCTTAAGTACTTTAAAATTTTGTCTAAGGTAACAACTAAAAGCTTTGTTGGTTTTGGTTTACGATGCGGAATTGTTTTTATTCTGTCTTCATATGTGATTCTACTTTTTCAGCCGACTCAGGTTATAGCTGTTCAGCATCTTTTGTATATTGGTGGCTTTGTTTTGATAACGTTTATGGTCGGCACACGGGTTATGTTGGCTCATGGTGGACAAAGTTTAGATTACGAGACAAGCTCCAGCCGAATCGGTGGGGTTGCGCTGTTGTTAGGCTTAACCAGTTTACTTCGACTATTTGCAGGTTCAAATACCATGGGCTGGCTTATGCAAGCCGGAATATTGTTTTTTATTTTAGCAATGCTTGTTTGGTTTCACAAGTTCTTAAAAATTCTCAATTCTAATCGCTAAAACATTCAAGATTTCTTGAGGTACCCAGCTAACATGATTTGCATCATACTTATGAGCCTAATATCTGCCGAAGTATAGAAGGAACTATATCAGGGAGTAATTATGAATAAGTGGTTCAAAGGCTTTCGATTAAAAATGTTTGGGTTATTAATGTTAAGTTTGGTTTTGTTGTGGGCACTTGCGATTTATTCTTTTTTTCAGTTTGAAAGCTTAAGTCAAAAAATTAATCTAGCAAATGACGTTAGAATACCACTGACTCAAGCCACGAATGGTATGGCCACAGATCTGCAAGGCGCCGCTCGATTTTCTTGGATGGGAATTGTCGCCTCCACTAAAGAAGACATAGATGGTTCGAATGAAAAATTAGAGGAAGTTTTAGGTAATTTTGAGTCCTTACAGGCAGAAATTGCGGATTTACCTAAAAATGATTTTACAAAATCGAAACTGGAAGAAATAGCAAAGGCCTGGCCCGAGCTAAAATCAAGTTTTATGAAAGTTATGCAACTAGCCAAAAATAACACTGCTGAGTTTGATAAAGAAGCTCAAGTTGTGATGATTCAAATCGTACGTCCAAAACTAAATTTAGTACTTAAAAATGTTGCCGAACTGAATGAGTACCGCTCAAAAATTTTGCGTCAGGCAAAAGAAGACGAACGGCGAGAGCTGGCGCAAGCGAAGATATTTTTGGGTGTTGTGTGCGTGGTATCGGCTTTATTACTTTTATCTATCGGTTTTACACTCGCATCGCGGTTAGCAACGGTTTTAAACCAAGTCATCCAAAATTTATCTATGCATAGTCTAGAGGTTTCGCAAGCGTCAGAAGGCTTATCTGGGGCTGCTCAAAGTTTGTCTTCGAGTTCTACGCAAACGGCGAGTTCGTTGCAGGAAACCGTGGCCTCGAGTGAAGAACTTAATGCGATGGTCAGTACCAATTGCGAAAGTGCGCGCCAAGCAGCGGTGTTAGCAACCGAAGGCCGCAGGACAGCCGAGGCCGGCCAAACGGAAATTGCGACTTTGTTTGCGGCCGTGGGTGAAGTGTCAAGTGCATCCAAGCAAATTGAACAAATTATTGGAGTGATTGATGATATTGCCTTTCAAACAAATTTACTGGCATTGAACGCAGCAGTTGAGGCTGCCCGAGCCGGAGAACAAGGTCGCGGTTTTGCGGTCGTTGCCGAAGCCGTACGTAATTTAGCGCAGAGAAGTGCCACGGCGGCAAAAGACATTTCGAAATTAATTGAAGATAGCGTGCATAAAATTGAAACCAGCAGCGGGCTAGCGGAAAAAGGAAGCCAATCTTTGAACACAATTGTGTTATCGATTCATAAAATATCAGATCTAAATTCTGAAATAGCGACATCTAGCGAAGAACAAAATCTAGGTCTTTCGAATATCGCCAAAGCAATGAACGAAATTGATCA
>DDTZ01000018.1:5774-27303 GCA_002344565.1 Bdellovibrionaceae bacterium UBA2351
GCCTTAAAATCCCTTGTTGATGAACTCAAAGTCATCGTGGAGGGAGGAAGTCATGGGTCATTAAAGACTACGGGCTGATAGTTGTGTCTGAGTCTGGCCAATAGCGACCCAAATCTGGACGTTTCAAAATTAATCTTTACAGATTAGGACAAATGTCCTAATCTGTAAAGCAACCAGAGGTACCGCTTTGCAAATGGAAAAGACAACACGAACCCAGATCATAGAGTCCGCAGATGAACTCTTTTATCATCGAGGTTTTGAACATACCTCGTTTGCGCATATCGCGGATGAAGTGAAAATTTCCCGTGGAAATTTTTATCATCATTTTAAATCTAAAGACGAAATTCTAGAATCCGTGATCGAGCTCCGCCTAGAGCGAGCGAAACAAATGCTGGACGCTTGGCAGACCCAAGAAACCAATCCCACCGACCGAATCCGATTATTTATTCAAATGCTGATAATGAATAAGTCTAAATTGAAACTCTATGGCTGCCCGGTGGGAACGCTGTGCTCGGAACTGGCCAAACTAGATCACGTTTCAAAAAAACAAGCCGGTAAACTAATGGGCACTTATAGAGACTGGCTAGCGCGGCAATTTATAGGTGCCGGCTGCAAAAAAAACGCAGATGAACTGGCGATGCACGTGTTAGCACACAGCCAAGGAATCGCAGTTTTAGCTAATACCTTTCAAGACGAAGCCTTCATCAAACACGAAGTCCGTCAAATGGAAAAATGGTTAGATGAGGCGTTAGGGAAATAAAATGCAGAGAAAACTATCATTATTTTTAGGCCTAATGATTTTGATTTTCGGAGTTTTGAAGTTTATAGATCCGTTCAAGTCTTGGTATTTAGCTCAAATTGAAACTAGCGGTTTGCCGCAGAATAGTTATCTAATGGGGATAATTGGCGAAATAATTGTTGGATTATTACTGATAGTGTCTTTGTTTCTACACGATCAAAAAGTAAAATTTTACTCTATATTGGCCGGCAGTGCGGGACTAGTTGGGATAATGATAGTTGCGGTATACGTACACCTTCTACCCGAAGTCCCAGCAGAAGTGCTGCCGTTAAAAATAAAGCCACCAGTTATACCGTTTGGTGTGCTTCTGGCTGCGATTTATAATCTGTATCGAACACTTTTGCGTCGGGTTTGATGGGGATGGAATGTACCAGGTGTTTGTAATCATTGTAATCCCTAAACAGATATAATTTGCATTGAACTACTTTCTATAAATGTATCAATGTAACTCACAATCTCATTTTGACTAACTCAATCGGCACAAATTTTATTAAAATTTTACAGGCAGTAAAATTGACTAAACTTAGTTGCTTTATCTCCGATGGATTGTCGACTGACAAATGAAAAATGGAGCTTTAATGTCGACATCAAAAAAATGTGGAATGTATGCTGGGCTATATTGTTTGTTTTATCTATCGATAGGATTATCGCAAGGTACACCAGAGACTCCGAACGTAATGCCGACTGAGGAAGCGAAATCTATAACTGTTCCGCAAGGTGAATTTGATTCAATGTTAAGTTTTGGCTATCGACCTTCAAAGGGCAATAGTACATTGAGTTTACGTTATTTCAATACGACCCAAACATCTATACTTAGAGTTTTTTCGGGTACGACTTTAAACATTACTAAATTAGCAGACTTTACGTACCAGTCATCATATTTAGAACTTTCTTATAAATATGGCCTATCCGAAAATGTTAACATAGGCATTGCGACCAGTAATAGTTTAAGTAGAAAGTCAGAATACAAGTATACGACTGCGGCGAAGGCCAATGGAAATGTCGATTATACTACAAACAGAAGCGGTGCGGACGAACCCACTGTTTCTGTTGATTACGTTTTTATCAAGGAGCATGATTTATTGGTTGTGGGTGAGATAAAATATTCGCCAAAAACTGGAGACGAAACCTCAAGTAATAGCCTAAGAGGCGGCTCATCGAATGCGGTAGGTTTAAGTATATATAAAGCAGTCGGAGTCTTTGAGTACAGTGGAGGCATGGAAATAGAAAGTTTGTCTAAACAAACAAGTAAAAGCGACACATCGACGACTGAAACAACCGGTGGAAGTCGATTCACAGTTGGTTTCGGAGTAAATATGTACATTACACCGAATGCATCGCTATTCGCTCAGGGTAGCTACGTACAAGTGGCGACATCAACCAGTGTCGTCAGCACTCAAACAAATAAGATCGAAACGGATGCTTACGGCATGGGAACGATACTCCTAGGGTATCAGTACGCGTTGTCGAAAAATTTACTATTCCAAGCGGCCATTACGGGCTTATCGGTGGACTCTATCTCTGCGAAGCAAGGTACGTCGAAGGTAATTCAAGATGAAACCAGTGCCCGGGGTGTTGGTATTGGGCTGAAGTTCGGGTTTTAGGGTTGCCATTTATATTTAGAGCGTCTTTAGAAAAAGCTCTTCCAGTTTTTTGAAACGCTCTGTTTTTACTGCCGTCAGTGTCAATTCCTTCTGCGACGTCGGATGTGCCAACCTCAATTCCGCTGCAAATAAACAAAGCCCGTTAATTCCCAGCGTATCGCGAAAAAATCGATTGTGGTGGGAATCGCCGTGTTCGCGGTCTCCGACTAAAGGATGCGCGCACATATCAAAGTGGCGACGAATCTGGTGCCAGCGGCCCGTGTGCGGGAAAACCTTGAGCCATGCATAGCGACTGTTTGGGTGTTGGCTGTTCACTTGGTAAGGCAATTCTATTTGTGACAACGTTCGATACTCTGTAATCGATTCTGCAATTTCGCCCGTGGAAGCGATCGGCAAAGGTTTTTCAATCACGCCGTTTGCGTCAGGCATCCATCCACGAATCGCGGCGTAGTACGTTTTGTTCACCTGACGCGTTTTAAATTGATGATTGATATTTGCCGTAGCTTCTTTAGTAAGACCAAAAATCATTACGCCTTCGGTAGCGGCATCCAAACGATGAGCCGGTAAGGCGCGCACGTCATGTTCTTGAAGAAGCCACTTCGTCACCGTCGGCAGCAGTGGGGTGCGACCTTTAAATTTATAGTCGGGTGGATACACAAACCAGCCGGCCGGTTTGTGTAAAACTAAAATATCTTGGTCTTGAAAAAGAATAATTGGGAATTCGGCTGTTGGTGCTGCTTCGGGCATTTAGAGGGTTTATCAAAATATTGAGGAGGTGACAAGGGAATGACTGATCCCACTTAGTGAGGGACCATGTGCATACTGCGCTTTAACACCGGGAAAATATCTCAAATTTGAGGTTTTGGACTTACACACTCATTCACCCATGGCAGGAAGTAACCACTTAAGGGTTCCCTCGTTATCCATAATTTGGGTAATCGTGCATTCCAGGGTTCGTTCTTTATTCGTATAAAGATATACCCTATTTTTTATTTTTCTGCTTTTCGTAGCTTCTATTTTTCCTTCTAAGTTTAGGATCTCGCCGTCTTTAAAGCAATCTTTGTAGTGATCTAATATGAGATTTTTGGCTTTTTGTTTTTGTTCGATAACCTCTTTTTGCCACAATTCCTCCGCTTTCGGAGTGCGCTTAGTATTTTTTTCATTTTCAATTGGAGGGCATATGTCTTCGAATTTATCACTTTTGTGAGTTGCTAAACATCCTTCCTCGCCGCAATAGCTAGAAATATAACGTTGCAAAAGTTTTTCCGTGTTGATTCCTAGTTTTTTGAAGCACTTTTCGTCTTTTGTACCAAAGCATTCACTCGCATCTTTTGTAAATTTCTGAAGGTCGGTATCGCTCGAGATTAATTGACGAAAATTAGAATTCTCTTTATTTCTTCTAGTTTCGAACTGATTGTTTTTTGATGTATAGAATTTGAAATTATTTAATTTCGAGCGATCTATGTAATAGCTTTTTCCTTTGAACTTTGTTTCGTAGAATCCTGATTCAGACGGCGACTCGACGTAAATAATTAGGCCAAATGGAAAGTATTCGTCATTGTCACTAAATACGGGAGGATGTTCGGTGCATCCTAGGCTACCTTTTTTAGTTGAAATCAGATTAGATGGATCAAGTTTTTCCATTCCATTATCTGTGTATTTGCACGCAATTTTTCCTTCGACAAGCAATCCTTGATTATTAAGCTCAAGAATAGGCGAACCGGTAAACTCTTTATTAGGAAACGCAGACAATGCAGGCATAGAGTAGGTGCCATTTTCTTGTGTTGGTATAAATCTAATGTAATTGGCATCGGGATCAAGATCTTTGTGCTTATGCGGATATCTAGCGTGGTCGATTAAAACAGGATCAAACTCGAAGTTAGGTTCTGTAGGTTCAGGATATAGGTAAATCGGAAACAAAAGTAGGAAAAGAACCCTTAATTTTTTCATTACTGTATTTTCGGTCGAGCCTCGATAGGCTAAAGGGTAAATTTGGTTTTTATCGATGTTCTCATATTGGGACGTTTCTATTTAGTAAAGTAAACTAGTTTGTAAAGTTAAATGATTCAGTTTTGTGCAAACGTATCTTTAACCAAAATTTAATGGTAATGGATAGTTCGCCTAAAAGTTTCAAAAAAATTGAAGAGGTCCGTAAAAATAAGGCTACATAAATCCCAAAGATAAACAAAGGTGATGTCCAGACGAAAATCGTCGATTAAATCTAATCCTAAAGCAAAAAATTTGGAATCAAAAAATGCATGATATCGTCTTTTCTAAAGAGGGAAAGATAATGAATTTAATAGATATTGGCGATAGCATTTTAATATCCAGACTAGAATCTTTAGCAAAAGCGGAACGCGAGTTATTAGCAAAAGTGTTGCATCACTTGCGTGAGGTAGAAAGACGAAGGCTGTTTGCGGAATTGGGTTATAAATCTCTACATGACTTCGCAACGAAACATTTGGCCTATTCCGATGATCAAGCCTACAGGCGAATAGCGGCGATGCGATTGTTAAAGGAAGTTCCGGAAATTGAACAGAAAATCACCAGCGGTGAAATATCTTTAAGTCACATAAGCCTTGCACAAAATTTGTTTAATCAGGAAAGGAAATACAGTGGTAAAATTTTTTCTAAAGAACAAAAACAAGAAATTTTCTCGCAAATCAGTACTAAGCCAATTCGTGAAGCAGAACGAATCACGGCATCAATGGCGTCACAACATATCCCAGCTAAGCCAGATCAAATTCGAATAGTAACGGAGGAAAAAGTCGAACTAAAATTCCAAGCCTCAAGATCCCTTCAAGATAAAATCGAAAAGCTAAAGGGCTTACTGGCCCACAAGAAACCAAATATCCAGCTAGGAGAACTGTTTGAACAGCTTTGCGACATCGGCCTAAAACAACTCGATCCTGGAAAAGTCGCGACGTCCAGGAAACAATGCGGCATCAATAAAAATTCAAATGCAGAAGTGCGAAGGGAAATTTTCCGAAACGCAGGCAACAAATGTCAAAACTGCGGATCGACGCATGCTCTACAAATAGATCATATTCATCCAAAAGCAAAGGGTGGCTTGGATACGAAGGAAAATCTACGCGTTTTATGCCGTAACTGCAATCAGAGGGCTGCTATAAAAGAATTTGGAGTGGGTAAGATGGAGTTGTATTTAAAGGTGTAGTTAATAAATCTCGTAGATAGTTGCATTGGATAGGCGTGGATCATCCATTAAATAGTTGGCGATCCTAACTTTCTTTAGTTCTAAAGGAAGAATACTCTCTAATATCCAGTTAAACTTTGAAGCAAAACTGACTGATGGGATTCTTCTAGTGATGGAACAGTTAACATTAGAGTCTTCATCATCCAGCAGGCGTCTTCGCTGTTTAGAGTGAAGCCTTTAGGTAGATTTTCGATGAATACTTTTTTAGAATCGGGATCTAGTTTATTGGCAACTTCGTTAAATGAAGCGGCGATAATTTCCTGGCTATGTTGTTCAGACTTATGATTTTCTAGAGCTAAAAAAGACGCTTTTAAAGTTATCGTTATCCATTTTTCGATTTCTGTTTCGGGTAGCCGACTCATGGTATTTAGAAATTCTTTTGCGTCTATTGAACCTGTCCAAAATCCAGTGCAAAGGTTTTTATTTTTGTTGGCGATATCTAAACGAAGGGAATTCCAGTTCTTAAGGTCGCTAATGGGAAGAAGCTTCATCCCACTTGCGTGTCGGTCAAAATCTAAACTTCAATAGTTGTAGTAAATAGTATTTACCGTTCTGTGTTAAAATTTACAAGGGGGATGGAGGAAGCCAATAAAACAGGTAAAGAGGATGAATGACGGGTTACAGTTTAGGAGTTTTGTATATGATTACCTCAAGTCTGTTATCTTTGGTCGCTTTAACTTCAGTACTTATGTTTTTATCCATCGGTAGGTTGGCTTCATTTATTTTAATGGCTTTTTGGAGTATAACACGCTCTGACATTTTGTCGCCTGCTCCAAAACATCGTTTGAGCGATGTTAAGTTTTATATGATTTAGAAAACTTTCGTTTAATGACAGTACTCGGGTGCGAGCTTTAGATACAGGCGCAAGGTTTCTGCCTAACCGTGTGCAAAATTATCTACTTTAAATAAATGTGTCAAGAGCTGGTGGACTATTCCTTTGAAAAAATAGTCAGTAGTACAATTGCTCCGCCCAAAACAAGTAAGGCATTTTGTTGTTCTTTTTCTGTCTTTTTCTTAAGAATAGTCTGTTGGATATTATTTATAGCTTCTTGCGGGTTCTGCAAATTCATCCTTTGATGTGTAATGCCATTAAGACAACCTAGTGCAGATTCAGGAACCTCTGGCGTTACCAGTGGAACGACAGTTTTTCCTTTAGCCGTGGCGCGACCAACTTCATTTCCGACAGCCATTGCGCGACCTACTACTTGTCCAGTGATGATTGCAATAACGAGATCGCAGCTGTCGATCCATGAATAAATTGTCTTCCAAGCCTCTTGTCCCAATTCTTTATTCTGGTTCCAATAGAAAACTTCGCCAAATGGCTGCAAGTTTCTTGCAACATATTCGACCAGATTTAAATTATCGTTGCCATAGCTAATAAATATTTTCATTTTCAATTTTCCTCTTACTTGGTCTCATTCATCAACCATTTCACCAACTCTACCATTACCAAAGTATCCTTTTTGCAATACTCAATTGACGCTTCGATCAGCTGCTCTCTTCGGCTATGGTCTGTTTCAGGATTTATAATTTCCTCGTAGGCTCTCTGTGCAGACGATCCGTCTGCCACAAGCATTCCTTCGTAGGAATGCTTTTCACCCAATATTGTCGGAGCAACAGTCTTCAGGCTAAAAGACCCTAGAAAACCATTGTCATAAACAAAATCTCTGAAGATAGGAAGTGGATCAACAAAACGATTAAGTAATGCTTCTAGCTCCTTCTTATGATCTTGGGAGTGCTCTGCCATTTCAGAAATACGTTGAGTTTCAAAAGCAGAATAATAAGCAACAATGCTGCCTTCACCTCGACAAGCCTCTAGAAGTAGTGGAATCAACTGCGGACGTGGATCGCTTGAACTCACGTGCAGATACTCTTTATGAATTAGCTCAGACCCTGGTGATAGCCAAATATGGGCACTGAATTGAAATGGTACTTGCTGATATGGGCCCGTTTTATCATATCTTGGAATTGCAGGATTTATGGTTTCAAAATCTAAAAATACTAATGGAAATTTCCAAGTAGATAAAGCCTTCCCTATTTCTACTTTGTCGATATATCTTTTTTGGCTTTTGTATACATCAACAACTCTTTGCTGCACGGGAGTCAGATTGGAAAGCTTTGGATGGTCTAGCTTTATAATACCTTGAGCGTATAGATCCCATTTCTTTGTTTTTATACCAGGAAGATTAAAAACACTTGGTTCAGGTATGTTTTTTTGCACCCAACAATGTGTGATAAATGGACATTCATTAGGCGAAGCACAATGAGGACCAATATCAACGTCAGGTGCGGATTCAGACCGAACAGCTTTAAAAATTTCTGTCAATCTTGGTGGAATTGATTGGTGTCTCTTCCGCAGTTCCTCTGTGACATCGACTTCTGTAAAAAGATTATTTAAATTAGGATAGCGGCAGTCCGAATTCAGATGCATAACACAGATTTTTTCAATGGGAAGTCCAGCATTTGCCATGATCCATGCTTGGAGTCCCACATCGTCCAAGTGTTCTTCTTTTACTTTTGTCGTTGATTTAACTTCAAAAACTGACCATCTTTTTGTTTCTTTAGAATATGTAATAATGTCGGCACGCGCAAAGCAGCCCTTGTATTCAAATGCAGCCTCGAAAATAACTTCAGTTTCATTTTTTAAAAGTTTACGCGTTTTCTTTAGTGCACCAAAAAAATCCCATGCTGGATTATCGACCAAAACTCCATTGGGATATTTTTTTCTGGCTTCAGAACCAACAGCATTTCCTTGATCGAAAATAAATTGCAGATCAGGTGTAACGGGTGGTTCCAGCTCTTTATTATGAATAGTCAAATAAATGCTTTTGAGGCATTGGTACCCACGCATGAGTCTGGTTTTACTGAGAAGTTTTGGTATCGACTTACTCATCTTTTTTTTCTAAAATTGCCCGCGCAATCAAATTTGATTTTCCCGTCTCATTAAAGTGCTTCCTTCATACTAATTGAAGCAACTTTCGCACTGTTCTGTTTAAATTTATATCTTACCAATGCAGAGAAGCTATCTTCGTGAGTAGAAATGATAAACTGTCTATCTTTAAAATTATTGCGAATGAGATCAATAAAAGTCATCGTATTTATTTCGTCCATTGTTTGAATTGGATCATCAATTAAAATCATGCCCAAATTATGGTCTCTATAAACGTCATTCAATGTGAGGCAAAAGGCTAAAACCAAAGAAGAAATTTGACCAGAACTAAGTGAATATAGAGGGTCACTTTCAGTATCAATATCACTGTAGAATTTCACACCATCTGTTTTTAGGCTTCCCATTTTAACAAAAATTCCATTTCCTCCATGAAACTCCTGTAAAATTCTGCCGCTATTGATATAAAACGGGATTGAAATGTCATTTATGATTCTTGTTACATGCGCTTTAATCTTGTCCTCATATATTTTTTGAATGGATTTGATTTTGTCGATCTTCCCAGAAACAGCAGTCATTTCCTCCTTTAAAGTTTGAATTTTCTTATCTAGCTCTTGGTTTTGCGTCGCCGAAAACTCAACATATTTCGCTCTAATAAAATTCACTTTATTGGGGATTTTGGAAATATCAAATTGTGTCACCAAATCATAGGATTCAGAAAAATACTTCAGAAAGATGGTTTCTTGTCTGGCAAATTCAACATCGCCAACAACAACCATGGCTGCAATTTTCTCTTCAAATAACTTTTTAAAGTTGGATGTTTCATTTTCAATATTTTTCAGATCATCAATACTTATAAATTTATTTAGGTAAGCGTAGCTAAATGAATGCTCTTGAAAAAATTTATCTAATTCTGAGAAATTTAAAGCACGATTACTCGCAACTCTTAAAACCGAAACGAGTCCCTCATCAGGGAAGTATGATTCGGACAGAATCTTATTTATTTCGACTTTAAGTTGATCTTTGATCTTGACGATCTGGTCATGCGTCCCTTGAATTAATGTCTGGCTTGACGACATAAAACGCTTCTCTGTATCGCTAATGGCCACATCTAGTGCTGCAATATCTGGCCAGACGTTTCCGCAGAGAGGGCAATTTTCTTGATTCTTATTGTCTAGAGCAATAAATTTTTTATATGTCTCCGCAAAACTTTTTCTAAAGTTATTTAACTCTGTTTTTGTTTTTTCGAGACTATTGTAACTACTTTGCTGCTTCAAATAAGCTGAAACAGAGTTCATTAGGGATTGAAAATCTATTTGAGATCGTTTTTCCAAGAAATCTTTTTTAGACTTCCAAAATTCAATCTCTAAATACTTTTTTTCTAGCGAATCTAATATGCCCTTGAGTTCTTTACCTTCTTCATATTTTTCGGTAATTTCTGAAAATGTGCTTTGATAGTTTTTAAATAGAATATAGCTTTTAATAAAATCTGAGCTAGATAGATATGACTTTACTTTCAAGGCTTCTTTTTGTGCTTTGAAAACTGTAAGTGATTTATGCAGCTTTTCAATATCAGACAAGCCTTCCAGTACATTATTATAAGTCAGTTTCTTGAAATCAGGTTTTTCATTATCCCATTCGATTTCCGCTTGAGGAAAGAGCTTTTCGTGGAATATGTTTAGCGAGCTATCAAGTGCATCTGGTTTTATTTTCTTCTCTTCAAGTTTTTTTACTTCAGAGTTCTTTTCATCAGTAAATTCTTTCTGAAGTTTGGTGGCCTTTTTTAATTTCTCGACAAACTTCGACTCTTTATCAACATCAAACAAGATGTTCAGATACTCTTTTCTTTCCGCCTCAGACCTCTTTAAGAAAAAAGTGTTCTCTTCCTGTTGGACGTAGAAGAATATATTAAAAATTCTTTGGAGATCACGAATACCAAGAAGTCCCTCAAATTCTTTCTGAGTCAAATCAGATGCAGTAGAAAAATCAGCCCCCCAAGAGTTCAATTTTCCAATTTTAATTTTATTCCAATTAAGTTTCCCTTTTTCTTTCTGGGAGAAAAGTTCCTTTTTCAAAGAACGGCATACAATTAAAGAGCCATCAGGTGAAACTAGTTCAAGTTTTATAAAGAAATCATTTTGGTCGTTGTTTATAAATGGAAAGCTGTATGCCCTCTGTCTATTCTTGACAGTGTCATCATAAATATCGAGCCTCTTAATCATTCCTGTTAATGCCAATTCGATTGCATCAAAGACAGATGTCTTCCCAAAACCATTTGGCCCATCAAAAACCACGAGGTCACTATTTTTAAACTCTTGCTCAAAAGGATCGGAAAAAATTTTAAAGTTCTGTATTCTAATTTTATTGAGTTTGTATCTACTCATAGCTGACCTACTATCTGCTTGAACAATTTTAGGTCTATGCTTTTCTCATCAACCTCATCCAGAAGTCCCCACAGTTTTTCATTTTGTTCTTTAAGGTTGTCTTCAATTAGCTTATTTTGAATTTCATTTTCCAGATTGCCTATGTCTTTTGAAGTTGTTGGCAATGAGAGCGCTGGGATTTTTACATATATCTGGTAAAGTAAATTTTCATATCCAGCTCTATTCTTACTTTCTTCTGAGAATTTCTTAAAAATATCGTGATCTATCGCAAGCTGACCAAGACCTGTAATGATACTTGTTGTTGAGATTTTCTCATTCAGTGCCTTTAAGTCATTTTCCCCATATCGAAATACATATTTCTTAAAGAAAAATGGGTCTTCTTCTATATTTATAAAGAATTTTCTCGTATAGCTATTTGCCACTTTTGATTCAGCAAGGACTAACAAGTAAGAGTTCTTTTTCAAATCCTCCTTGAATTTTTCATATGATAAAGCGGCTTCAAAAAGTTTCGACTGATATGTGTTAAGGAAGTCGGTAAAAGCAGATGTCATATTATCGTCTATCTCGATAACAGCGTAGGCACTCTTTTCTTTAAAAAAGACTTTAAAGTTATGATTTACATTTTCAAACTCAAACGGAACCGTTGCCGTATTGAATCCTAGCTCTTGAAAAATTTTTTCTGTGAACTCAAGCATCTTCATTTAGTTCTCCGATAGCATCCTCAACACTTATTAGTGTTTTTAGCTCTGGCTCATTTATTTTATTTTCGCGTTTTTCTAATTCGGACGAGGTGATCTCGTATGACCAAATATCCTGAACGGTTTGTCCATCAATGATGATTTTTTTAGTCTCAAAATAGCCTTCAATGTCATGTTCAGACATATTCTTTTTAATTTTTGGTATGTATTCGAGTTTAAGATTTTGCTGAGCCGTTTCTTGATTGCGACCGAATCTAAGAGTTGAAGGTCTGTAGGCATTTTGTTGTTTCTTGAAAATTACGCTTGATTTCTCTAGTGGAGCAGAGATTGATTTTGCGACAGCAAAAAGAACATCTTGCAAGTCTTCAGGAGAAGAAAATGATGAAACCAACTCAACGTCGTTTGTTAAATCTTTATGGATATGTATCTTTTTAACAAACGAAAGGAACTCGTCTTGGGTAAAATCTGAAATTTGCCTACTGAGCGCATCCATCCTTTCGGCGGATTGCCCATCCAAGGTTTCAGAAGAAAGCATGAAGGCGCGCAAAAATCTTTTTCTGAGCGTATTTGAGATTATATCTTTCGTTAGAGTAGTATCGTTATTGGTTACAATCGTAACAAGTTCATTAAATGTAATCTCTCGTCTGAAGTTTGCATTTGTTCGCCGTTGTTCTTTCGTTTGAATGATAATAGCATCTATAAAGGCTAAGAGTGTGGAAGAAATTTTCTCAAGAGTCGCAGGGGTAACATCAAGATTAGTTAGCTGTCTATAACTTGAAATTTGCTGTTCTAAATACGTTAGACATTCAGTTCCTCCCAAATACTTATTCCCATTCCTGTATTGGTACACAAATGAAGTATAATTGTCTGGAAGTGGATTGGTTGTTGTTTCTGGAGTTGCAGGGAATGTCACATTTGAAGAGATGTTCAAAAAATAATGCATCCCTGTAGTGTTGTTTGTCGTTTGGGATTGGTTTAAAGTGCTGATAAATGGGTAGTAAATACTCGGGACTGCACCTTTTTTATATTTGGCTTGATGGGTTGAAGAAAAAGTAACGGCTCCATTCGCATCTTTGCAGTAGATTGAGAAGTCTTCAACATCCTCATAGACAAAATGTCCATTTATCGGTTGGCTTGATTCTTGAAGTTGAAGGATTTTTTCAAGAGTCACTACAAGGCCGAGAACAGACTGATATAAATATCCTGCCCAGCTATCGGTAGCATCTCTTGCTGTTACGGCTCGTAATCCCATCATTTCTTCCTAGTAATCAAATGCAACATTATTATTCTTCCGCCCAAACACGAACAATCAACTCGTCAGAGAGGAGCTGAAGGATGTTGAATGTATAAAGTAACCTCTCCCAATTTTCATAAAACATTGCTGTCTCGCGGACAGATTGAGGGCTTTTGAAGTAGATAAATGATGTTGGTTTTGCTTGGCCTGTTTTCGTAATGAAAGAAAATCCACAGTCATCATTTTTAGAGGTAATGGCCGTCAGCTCAGTTCCTTGATTCTTCAATAGAGCAGAATTTAACTCTGTTGTTACATTACGAGTAACTTCAATTTCTTCAAGAATTTTCAATAATCCACTTGAGCATCGAGCTGGCGAAATTTTCTGATTCTGAGCCGCTCCCCGAAGAGCCTGAGTGAATGATTTTTCAGGACTCTCTCCAATAAGAACTCGGAACAATTGAATCATTGGATTTTGACCTAAGAATTCATTTTGATCCATACACTCGAGGTCAAAATATCTCGCTGGGTGATCTTGAGGTTCTCGCTCAAAGGTTTCGATGTCTTTCCAGTTCATGCTCCAAACTGTGTGTTTATCTACGCCATCACCATTAAAAAGAGCTTCACGTTTAATAAAGTCCGCAGTCAAGCGATCACTTGTCTGTGGGCCAGCATGATACCTAAAACCATCTAAGTAAATGGCGACAGGTCTAGCGGTTGCATCGGTTCTTTCAATATAAAAATCTGCAATAGTTTCTTTCGCCCCAGTATTAAGAACTTTTTGGTGCTTCATTTTATAACTTGCAATAGCTTCTGAATCCTTTTTCTTTACAGAAAACTCAATGTCTTTCTTTGGATCAGTAGGTATTTTGACATCTGTAACTTCAACCCCGAAACGTAAGAGCTTATCTTTCATTTCTCGTTCATTGAGATTTCTCATCAATGCAAGGAATCGGTATTCAAGATCACTATCGAGAAAACCCTCAACCTCAACAACATCAAGACCACCATCAAGTTCTTTCATTTCTTTTTTGTGTTTCAAGATTTGTTCAAGGTATTTCACTGCCTCTTGTCTCGAAACATCTGGAAGATCGTATTGAGTCGCCCCAGCTAAAATACAACGAGGACAGCCATCAAGCTCTTGAGAGCTTGCACAGCTACATTCATTCATCGTTTTAAGAGAAATCTCAATCATGTCAAAGAATGAATCCTTATCCCAAAGTTCACGAAGGAAACCTGTGCCTCCGGGGACTGAATCGAAAATCACTAAATAACGTTTTGATAATCTTTCCTCTCCCGGCTCAAGGATTCTTTGTTGTCCAATTTCAAGATGAATTGGCTTACCACCAAACCTTTTAATGAATCCAAGCATGAAGGCAGCTCTAATTGAGGCTGTTCTTACATCCGCATCAAACTCTGAAACAGGAAGAAGGACTCGAATGGCTTCAGACTGAAGCTCACGGTAAAGCATTACTGGTGGATCAGTAGGTTTTAATTTTCTAGCATCGGGAGTCGTTGCAGTTTTAGCAAACTTACAAGATGCCATGTGATGAATTTTCTCATGTCCATCACGCTCTTGTTGAGCGACACGGCCACATTCATGGCAGATATGAAAGCCTCGCGGTAATTCTTCTCCTGCAATTTCAATTTTATCAGCAGTAAGATTTTCTTCTGAGCCAAAGTTAATTTCTCTCAATGTCATTCGAGAGAGAAACTCAATACCAAAAACAAAGCTATCAGATGAACAAGCCCAAGCTTGTTTGACACTACTTTTGGGATAATCAAAGAATGGTCTTACTTTAAAAAACTTTTTCTGACGATCTTCGGCCTCATCACCAATTTGACTGCTGTGAGCTGTTTCTAGGGCAATCGCTTTATGAAGTTTAAGCATTTTTGTTAATGCACCTCGATCTCCCCATTGCAAATCAGAACAACGAGGACAACTCTTGCTCTGGTTTTCCTTTGAGTCCCTTGCTAAATAACCGCAAGCTCGACAAACGCGCCAATCTTCAATGAGTGTGCGCGTTTTCCCACCGACATCAATTTGATCAATTTGCAACTTATACCCCCCACCATAGAACGTGTTCATCGGCGCAAGTTCGCGGAGAGCGATCTTGGCTGGACGATCAAACGTCTCCCTGTGTTTAATTGAAATTTTCTTACCGCTTTCTTTGGTTTCATCAAGAATTAGGCCGACTAGCTCAACAGCATCTTCATGGAAGGCGTAATTCGGAAGAAAGCCATAATGGGTAAGAAACTCAAAGAATCCATCTTTTGAGCCTAATAATTCCTTTTGCGCTTCGAGAGTCGCTTTCTCACGTTTTAAATCACGAAACTCCTCAGCTTTTTCTTTATTGAAACTAACTCCCTTTGATTCTTGATCTTCAAAAGGAGAGATTTTCTCTTTCAGGCTTCGATCAAGGTGATCGAGCTGATTAAGTTCATAATCGAACCCTTCGATTATCTTTTTAAGGCGATCAACAAATGGAATTCGGCCGGATTTCGGACTGAAGTCCGAAATTAAGTCGCTCCAAGTCTCGCTGGAAACCTCATCTGAACTAAATCTGGATTTAAAACTGTCCAAATTTTTAGACGAAGAGTCCTGAAGTGTAGAATGAAAATTCTTAATAAAACCAGCTTCAGAAGATTCACGAACTTCTTTTCTAAGACCAGTTACGCTTAACTTTTCAATGCCCTTACTAAAATCGGCATAGTGCTGATCGAAAAGATAAGCAAAAAACTGACGGCGTAGAATGTCTGGTGCATCTAAAAAGCAGCCCGGTGGTTCAATGTTTCCAGCAATCAATTCTTCAGGGTATCTAAAATACAGAAGATCACGAGGGCGCGATTGAGCTATCGCTACAACAAATGCTGAACCTGATTTACGGCCAGCGCGACCAATTTGCTGCTGATAATTTGAAGAAGACTTTGGCAACGCCCCGACGACAGTGGCCGAAAGATCGCCAATATCAATACCCATTTCAAGGGTTGGTGTACAAGATAGAAGATTGGCCGAATCTGGTCGTCTCTTGGATAGATCAGATTCTTTAAATTCAATTTCTAAATCTTCTCTGCGTTTGCGCCCAAGTAGACCTGTATGCTCACGCGCAAAGATGCGTTCAATATCACCTGATTCATAAATATCTCTATAGAAAGATTTTTCTTGAACCTTAGTTTTAGAAAAGTGCCCTTTACAGTGAGTAATGACACAGCCGAGCCCCAAGTAAGTATTCACTTCATCAGCAGGAACCACTGTTTTGTGTGCACAAGTATCGCACTCTAAGGCAACTACTTTATTCGTGAGTCTAATCAATTCGGGATTGATTCCGAAGTTTTTGAAGTTTCTCTTGCTTGTAACGGAATTGAAAATTCCTCTCTGTTCCAATTTTTCAAAAAGACTTCGGTAAAGTGGCGTAATATCTTCTCGGCGATAAGTTCTATTTCCACCGATAAGAAAGTTCTTTTTAAACCAGAACGTAAACCAATTATCCCCATGAGCGATTGTTCCAGCATAGTCAAAAATTTTTCCTTCTGGATCAAAAGAAATAAATTTAGGCAAGGCCCCAACTTCGCTTCCGTCTAATCGACCTTTCGGAAGACGACTGATCCATTCTAGCCCTGCTTTTTTCTTATCTAGCTCCCAAGCTGATTCTTTGTATCGATAATCTTTGAAAAATTCAAACCCGATGCAACCACGAATCAAGGTTCGCTCTAAAATACCTAGAACGAAAAACTTAAATTGATTCAAGCCTGCTTGCCTTACAGATTCGTGATGATTGGATAAATCATCAAAGAGTGACTGGATCACAGACTCAATCTTGCTAAAGGCAATATAAGCCGCAGAACTGAGGGTTTTTTCTAAAGTACGACCTACTTGCGAGCGCAGAGAATACTCTAAGTAAAGCTCCCAAAGAGTTCTCGGCAAAAGCAAATCCCACAGTTCTGTCTTCTTTTTCTTTTCAAAGTAATCTTCATAAACCTCAAGTCCTGCTAGGTCACTTGGACAAAAAGTAGCGGCAGCTTTATCTTCACCGAGTTCTTTCTTCCAATGCTCTAAAAATGGAGAAGCCACATCTATTAGCAATGGTTCTGATTTTAATGTTGATAGATACGACTGAATTGCTGTTCTAAAATTAAAGCGAAAGGTTCTAGCGTTATAGTAACCAGCCCGATGAGAAGCATCTTGAACAGAATCAGAGAATACCAAAAGTTTCTTGGTATTTTGTGGATTTAATTTCGACAAAAATAGCTGACCGTTTACGATACTGGTTAGAGTTGTGCCACGGCTTGCGAGTAATCGTAGGCTATCTCTTGAGTCACAAGACGGACACTGTCTTTTATCTCTCTTCTTCTCCTCTGATAGAGAAGCCCATTTCCTAAACACATTCCATTTCGTGCTGCAAGCAGGACAGTGATCGTGCTGCATTTCCCCTGTTGTAGCGTACTCGAAAAGACCGCACTCTGGACAAATTTTAACTTTATCCTCAAGAGTCATCTGCTCACCTGAATCGGTTGTGAGTCTTAGTTCTTGAGCCTCTAGCTCTCTCCAAGGAAATAGGTAGCGAACATGAGAATCAGCCTGAGCATATTTTTCATAAATTTTTTGAATATCCCACTCAAACTCTTGGTGACGATCTACAGAAACAAGATAACCAAGCTCGCCACATTCTTCACAGAACACTGGTGGCAAATGTCTTGATTCTTTTTTATTAGATTTTTCTTCAAGCCATTTAAACTTAGGAGAATTATAATCAAGTGTTGATAAAAGCCTTCTTAGTTCTCTAATCCATAACTGAACACGAACAAAGAATAGTGGGATATTTCTTTTACTTGCTCCAAAGCTTACTTCTTTAGTTGCATGAGCAATCAAAGATAAAAAGCTATAAAGCTGGCGAGAAGTAATATCTAGTTCCTTTAAAACGGCTTCTTCTGTTTGTGGCTTCCCATCAAGGGCTTCAAGCAAATCTTTAGCAAGCGAATGAGAAAGAATCTTCTGACCCAAATCGTTTGATCCAGACGCAGAACCTTTAAACCAAAGCGCAGACTGTTTTAAAGCATATTCATCTAAAGAAACGTCACCCTTAAACTCAAGCTCATCAGAATCATTAGGAATATCCTTGAAAGAAGTGCTTACTCCAAAAAAGACTTCATCAATCGTTTCACGGGATTCTTTGATGATGGAGTCTTTGTCAAAACCAACACCAAACAATCTTCCAGCAAACTTTCTTAAAACTTCTGAGCCTTCAAGACCCGAAAGCAAGGTTGCAGAAGTTCCAACACAAGAAATCTTTTCATTTGAGATTTGAAGCTTTGCCTTTAAACGTCGAATCAGTAGGGAAACGTCACTCCCTTGCGCTCCATCGTAGGTATGCATTTCATCCAGCACAAGATATTGCATTGAAGAATCTTCGCCAGTAGCTCCATTCCACAAATCTTTAAACTCTGGCTTCATTAAAAGAAGATCGAGCATTTTGTAGTTCGTAAGCAAAATATCAGGAGGATTTTTGATAATAGTTTTTCGATCATCAATAATATGATCCGAACCCATCGCTTTGTGTGTAGTACGTTTTTCCCCAGCATCACGATCTTCACCCACCAAAATGCCAGCAGTAACTTGATCTCGAAGCTCTGGATAGGCATTAACGATTTCGGCAATACGTCTTGCTTGGTCAAAAGCCAAGGCGTTCATTGGGTAAAGGATAATGACCTTAACACCAGCTTTTTTATTATTTCGCAGGCAGTGATCCAAAACCGGAATTAAGAAACATTCAGTTTTACCTGAACCAGTACCAGTTACCACCAACGTATTTTGTGGAGCTTTTCCTTTAGAGGTAATTCGCTTAAATGCCTCAACCTGATGACCAAAAGGTCTGAACTGAGGAGTTAGCTCAAGCAGATCAGTTGGTAAGTTGGACGCAGCTTTAAATGGGAGTTTAATGTCAATATACGGCCCACGAAAAAGACCATTTTCTCCACGAATATGACTCTCAAGATTTTTAGCAAAACCAGCGTTCTTGATATTAAACGTCGTATTTAAATAGCTGACGAGGTTTTCTTTAACGTGATAAGCGAGTGCGCTGGGAATGAGTGTTTCTTGCATCACCAGCCCCTTTCGTTAAAATGACGGTAAGCTTTTCTAATACCTTCTATTCGATTGAAATTTTTCTTTCGATCGTATGATTGTATTACTGGAAAAAAAACTTCATAAATTTGAATGACTTCTGACTCACTTAAACCAAAAGATAATGCAGTTAATGCCTCTAGCTCTACCGTTGCTTGTTCACGTTCTAAATTCTTTCTAATTGAATTTTCGAGTTGAAATTCTTTTCCATATCCATTTAGCTTAAATCCAGATATTAATCTGTCTTCAGTAGAAGCTAGTGCCCCCAAAGATTGCCAAAGCTCATCGTAGTAAATTGTTAGCGCGTTAAGCGACAACGACCTTCTGGCAATAGAATAAAAATAATTTTCATTATCAGGAATTGGGAATGTCTTGAAATCCTCAGTGAAGAAATTAGTTTTACCAAGTATTCTTAAAAGTGAATCAAATAGAAGTGTTCCAGCTAATCCAGCACAAATTGCTAGTTTTAATGGATCATCAATTGCTAAACTTCTTAAGCCATTTATATGGTTGAATTTCGGAGGGATGATGCTAGTAAATAAACATCTTTCATTTGAAGGATGTATCATTCCTCTAGAAATCAATCTAAAGTATGATCTATATGGTTTGCCATTCAAAAGTGGGAATAAGGCATCCAACTCTTTTGGCGAAATTTTTAATTGATATATCGTTCTAGGTAAAAATGATTTTGATATCGAGTTCAGATCAACTTCGTCAAAAGATTTGCTGCTGACATATTTTTCTTTTACTTGTTGGTAGATTGGATTATATGGACCAACATGAGGTCCCGATAAAACAACTTCATCGCCAGATTTAGGAATAGAATTATTTTTGACTGTATAACCTCTATCTTGCGCTGCTGTTTCATCAAACATGACAGAGCCAATACAATTATTCTCGCCTATCCATGATGCAAAAGTCCTCTTTGATATTGCAATCTTGTTTACAACTCCAAAAAGATCAGAGCTGTGCAGGTTTAGCAATCTAGGCGTTGAATTAGTTTCGTTGAGAAAAGTTGCAAATATATCAATTGCGGTTGAAGTAATCTTTACGATTCTCTTCTTGTGTCCGCGAACATCCCAGCTACCATTTTGATCTTTTATCAACGGGACTGCATTAGTCCCATCGGTGTCAGAATAGCATTGCTCAATTGTTTGTGGCAAAAGCAAGTTGCCGATATGATCAAATTCACTCGCCAAATTAGAGTTACCGGAAAAAATATTTACGCTGTACTTTTTTTGATTGTGTACTTCTGCAAATAAATCTTTTTCATTTTGAAACTGAAAATGATATCTATACTTTTGATAAAATATTTTTCTTAAATTACCTGCATTTTTATCCTCTAGTATTCCATCTTCCTGAATAAGACCAATTGCACCCGAGGAAGAGATTAAATAAAATGCAAGTACATTGAAAGCCTTATAGGTATTTTTAGGAACTCCTTGCAATACAGCGTAAAATTCGGTCTCCAACAAAAACGAATAACCCTGTGTTTGAATGTATTGACCGCTTAAATGATGCTTCAAATTTTCATTTTTTTGCTCATCAACAAAAACTCTGGTGTCAGAAGCATTTAGTTCGCACACCACAGGTATTACATCGTAGTCACTTACGAAAAGAGCATCTTGCCATTCAACTGCAACCCACGGGGGATTTCCTAAAATCAGATCAAAACCGCTCGTAGAGATAATTTCAGGAAACTCAATTTCCCAATGAAAAAATCGCTCAGAATTATATTTTTCTTCAACAATGAATCTTAACTTTGAATCTATCGAACCATTCTCAAGAATTGATGCAAATACGTCACAAAGGGCTTCGTGCTTTGTTGGATAATTTTTTAGATCATCACCAGTTAAGAAGAAGGCAGAACACCAAAGATCACCACAAAGTTTTAAACGATCATAAGCAGCCTGTTTTTTGTCGGCATCCTTGCTTGTAATAAGTTCTTTTAAAACGCCTTCTGCTTTTATTTGAAGAGTTTTAATTTTGTCGTGAGACGATTCTAGTTTTGAAGAAATTAAATCTTTTCTGAATGCTTGAAGCTTCTCGTATTGGTCAGCATCATAATCTTTAAGACGCTTGCCATAGTTCATCATGCCGTCATCAAGTAGTAGCCAAGGATAAATCCCATCAGCTCCTTTTTTGAATCGCGCACCAATCAAACTATTACCGACTTTAAGACGGCCTGTGAATTGCGGCGGTTCTTTACCTGCACCAATGCAGTTAAGCCATAAAGAGAAACGAGCAAGTTCGATGGCCGTTGGGTTTAAATCCACGCCATATACATTGTTTGAAATTAGCTTATACTTAATTTCCCAAAGACGCTTTTGCTTATCTTTAGGAGTTTTTAGTTCTCCGACGTTATCTTTTACTTCTAATTCAAGGATTCTATCTGCGATTTGGTTTACCGCTTCATTCAAGAAAGCCCCTGAACCCATTGCAGGCTCTAGGATTTTAATTGCCCATAAATCTTGAAGTGTCTTTTTATTTTCAAATAAAACTTTAAGCGAATATTTCACTGTACATTTAGTCAGTGATTCAGGCGTATAAAAACTTGCAAGTTTCTGACGATCTCGACCAGCAAGCCGATA
>DDTZ01000006.1:0-6153 GCA_002344565.1 Bdellovibrionaceae bacterium UBA2351
AATACTGAACAACTGTGTTGCTCATGCTAGCGCTGTATTTAGTAAAGAAAGCTTCAGAACTTTTTTCATCTTGAGCTTTAAAAATCAGTTTTGAATCAAGCTTACCTGTTCCAGAACGCGCGATTTAGAAGCAGTTATCCGCGTTTATCTTCATGCGTCCGTTTGAGTTAATGTGAGAAGTTCCCTTATAAGGTCCCTCCGCATACTTTTATCGAATCGTACTGAGGTTATCGCGGCGAATTTCAATTTCAACATTTGTTTTTGGAATTGTATTAACAATTCCAATACAAGTAATATCGGAAGGTTTGTTTATTCTTTTAATATTTCTTTTCCAAATTGGACCCATTTGCTGACTTTTTCTTTTTCTTCAGCAGTCAAAGCGCTGTCTGAATGCAAGAGGCGATACCGAATAGGCGGCATTTCATTCCTATCAATTGACGCTCGTATAGCGTCTAAATCTTCAATGGGAGTTGCATGACTTTTGAAAGGATAATCAGATGACATATCAAGATGCTGTTTTGATTCTTTAATATCGTCATCGATAAGTTGTTTGGCTCCGGGAACATTTCGATACCATGGCGCAGAGCTTGAGAGACCGTGACAGTCAAAACACTTTTTCTCAAAAATAGGTTTAACTTCAGCAAGATACATTTCGTTAATTTGAATGAAATTTTCTTTTTGTAAAGTGCTTGGATTTGGATGGTGTTTCCCTTTATGAGCCCAAGCCATGAGCGTGAGCATTCCAAAAATGAAGCTCAATATTTGTCTCTTGGGGAAAGTCATTTTTACTCCAAATTAAAACTTGTACTGAAACCCAACACCAACGCTTTTGTCCGTAAACTTGAGACCTGCGCCCCAATGCCACTTAGGACCGTACATCAAAGAGACCGCTAGGTCAGAACCAAACTCTTCATCTTGTCTCCATGTATACTCAGCTTCGGTGAATACCGAGCTCGTCCATTGAAAACGTTTTTCGAGATCAACTCGAAACTTTCCTTTATGATCGACGAGAAAATTGGTCTTGATAAGAAGTGGTAGTAAATATCCAAAACCAATTTGACCACGAGTTTCATCGTGAATGACGGAACCGCCTAGTATAACATTGAAATAGTTGTTGAACCATCGTCGATAAAAAAGGTCGCCCTCAGCGTCCCAATCGTCATCTTTTCGGGTTTCAATTTTTCCTTCAAATTCGTTCCAGGTTTGGGTGAACTTGAATCCCGCTTCTGCGTGATTAGTCGCCGCTTGTAAGTAGCCAGACTTATACCAGTGATCGTGAAGGTGCGGATCATGTTTTTCATGAGTTGCCATTTCAGGGGAAGGTTTAAAGCTCATGTATTTCACAACACGGGCCATTCCAGTTTTCATATGATACAAGTTATGACAGTGAAGCATCCATTGACCCGGCTCATTTGCATAAAATTCGATGGTTCTTGTTCCCATTGGTGGAACGTCTACTGTGTGCTTGAGTGGAGAGCGGTCGCCATTTTTATTTAAGACACGAAAAAAGTGACCATGCAGGTGCATCGGGTGATGCATCATCGTCCCATTTACAAAAGTAAATCTCACTACATCACCTTCGTTGATAAGGATGTCACGATCCTCATGAATAGCTTTACCGTTGATGTGCCAAACGTAGCGTTCCATATCTCCGCCCAAGACAAGCTTAAGATCCGTGCCCTTTGCGGTTTTAGGAAGAACGGTCGATTCTTTCGCTTTTAAGTTATCAACTGTGAGTGTCGGGATAACTTCGCCAGGCGTAACCGTTTGTGTAATACCGTGCCCAGCATGAGGATCAGTTGACTCTTTCTTTTTTGAAGTTTGAACTTTAGCCTTATTATGACCTTCATGGTTCATCGTCGAATGATCCATTTTACTGTGATCCATGTTGCCATGATTCATCTTTGAGTGATCCATTGTCGCGTGGTTCATCTGGCTGTGATCCATTTTTGAATGATCCATCCCACCATGGCCTGAGTGCGACCCATGATCCATTGGTGCATAGAGATCTGGAGCAGGTTTGTCGGGAGCTGCAACCTTAGGTCCCATTCCAATCCAAGCAGAGGCATAACCTGTCACATCTTGCACTGTTGCTCTAAGCTCATAGTTCTTATGCTCTGGAACTGTGAAAAGAACGTCGTAGGTTTCAGCCATTCCCATCAAGAGTTCATCTGTATAAACAGGCTCTATATCGACGCCATCGGCAGAGATCACTTGCATGGGAGTTTGCCCTAAGGAAACGTAAAAGTAACTTGAGGCTCCTGCGTTAATGATTCTAATTCTAACTTTCTCTCCTGGATGTGCCACCAATAACTGAGAATCTTTTTTTCCGTTAATTAAAAAAGCATCGTAACCAACATCTGAAAGATCCATTCCTCCCATGCGGTCAAGCTCGTTGGCGAAATAGGTTTTCAGCTCACCAGCTTTTGCCGCACCAAAAATCGAACGCACTGAATTTTTTTTATAAAGATAAAAATCTCCGTCTTTTCTAAGATTGCGAATGATTTGATCGGCATTTTCATCCGACCAGTCGCTAAGAACTACGACGGCTTCTTTGTCAGCTTTGATGGTTTCTTTTTTTGGATGAATGATAAAGGCACCATAGACACCTTTTTGTTCTTGTACCATTGTATGCGAGTGATACCAATAAGTGCCGTGTTGTCTGATCTTAAATTTGAAAGTGCGTGACTGGCCTGGAAAAATTGGTGGTGTATTAACGTACGCAACTCCGTCCTCTAGAGGTGGCAACAAGATTCCATGCCAGTGAACAGAGGCCTCTTCGTTTTCTAACTTATTGTTGACCGTGATTTCCGCGTCGTCGCCTTCAGTAAACTCCAAGGTAGGCGCTGGAATACCGCCATTAACAGAAATTGCAAAATCAACGTCCTTGCCTGTTACATTGAACTTTTGATTTGCGATATTGAGCTCATATCGAACCGTTTTGGCGAAACTAGTACTTGCGAGGGTTACTAGGAAAAGACTTAAAATGAGATTAAATAAGAATATTTTCATAGTCATGTATACGACCTATACCTTTCTTTTGTGACAGCGTAAGGCTTCCAACAGTGGGAAGGTCAAATCACGACAATTTTATTGGCTCGCCAAGTCATCAAGAATGGGACAGTCAGGTCTTTGATCTCCGTGACAGCATTTAGCGAGATGCTTAAGACTTTTTACCATTCCTTGAAGTTCGGCAATTTTCTTTTCCATCTCATCTATATGTTTAGTAGCTAAGCTTTTAACTTCCGAACTCGCTCTTGTTTTATTGCGCCACAAACCTACAAGTTTTTTAATCTCTTTCATGGAAAAACCCATATTTCGAGATCTTTTCACGAAGGATAAAATATTAACATCAGTTTCCGAATACGTGCGGTAGCCAGCTTCAGAACGGCTAGCCTTTGGAATAATACCAACAGATTCGTAGTGACGAATAAGTTTAGCATTAATGCCCGACATTTTTGCTGCTTGCCCAATATTCATAATTTGTCCCTCGTTTAACTGTTACAATACAGAACGAGTATAAACCTTCCCAATATTGGAAGGTCAAGAAAGACTACAAATTATCAAATTAAAACATACCTCCCCAGGTTATTTTGCAGCTAGTAACATATTTGCCTATTGACCTTCCAATCCTTGGAAGGCGCATGATGACTTTATACGAAGTCTTCCTCTTTAATGGAAACTTGAACGGAGATTTTATGGATCATTCAGAGCGCCACCACAAAAATCATAATCATGGTCAAGACCAAACACATGAGGGCCAATCGTGCTGCTCGATTGATCATAAAAAAGAAACAGGTCTTGTGAAAGATCCTGTTTGCGGAATGATGATTGATCCAAAAACAGCTAAGGGCGGCAGCACAAACCATAATGGTGAAACTTATTATTTCTGCAATCCAAATTGCAAAACCAAATTTGAAGCCGAACCTTCAAAGTATTTATCTCCTCAAACTATCAAAGTCGAAAAAATTGATAAGGAAGCGATTTACACTTGTCCGATGCATCCTGAGATCAGACAAAAAGGGCCGGGAAATTGCCCTATTTGCGGAATGGCCCTGGAACCTGAAGAAGTTTCCTTGCAAGAAGTGGAAAATCCCGAGCTGACTGACTTTACAAGAAGATTTAAGGTCAGTGTTCCTTTAACCGTTCCACTTTTACTTCTTGCGATGTCTGATTTAATTCCGGGACAACCAGTACAGCACGCCATTCCTGCTTGGATAAATGCTGGTATTCAGTTTTTGTTAGCGACCCCAGTGGTTCTTTGGGCCGGTCTTCCGTTCTTTGAGCGAGGCTGGGCCTCGGTAAAAACTAGAAAATTTAATATGTTTACACTGATCGCTTTAGGAACTGGCGTTGCCTATATATTTAGTTTAGTTGGCACATTCCTTCCTTCTGTTTTTCCGGACAGCCTCAAGGTTCACGGAGGAATGGTTCCTCTTTATTATGAGGCGGCCGCTGTTATCACGGCGCTTGTTTTACTAGGTCAGGTTCTTGAACTGAGAGCTAGAAATCAAACCGGAAACGCCATACGAGCACTTTTAGGTCTTGCTCCAAAGACGGCGCGCAAAATTAGGACTGACGGTTCGGAAGAAGATATTCCCGTCGAACATATTCACGTCGGCGATCTTTTGCGAGTAAGACCTGGCGAAAAAATTCCGGTGGATGGCCAAGTAACTGAGGGGCGAAGTGCGGTGGATGAATCCATGATCACGGGCGAACCAATTCCAGTTGAAAAAGATAGAGGGGATACCGTTACGGGAGCAACGGTAAATGGAACAGGCAGCCTTGTCATGAAAGCAACCAAAGTTGGCTCCGATACGCTACTTTCTCAAATTGTGAAGATGGTCTCACAAGCTCAGCGCAGCCGCGCTCCCATTCAAAAATTAGCTGATACGGTTTCAGGATACTTTGTTCCCGCAGTCGTATTAATTGCGATAATTACATTTGTCGTTTGGTATCTAGTAGGACCAGAGCCACAACTTACCCATGCGATTATTAATACCGTAGCCGTTCTTATTATTGCGTGCCCGTGTGCGCTTGGGCTTGCAACACCCATGTCAATTATGGTGGGAACTGGAAAAGGAGCAACCCTTGGCGTTCTCATTAAAAATGCCGAAGCCTTAGAAACTTTGGAAAAAATCACAACTCTTGTTGTAGATAAAACAGGAACCTTGACTGTAGGAAAACCAAAATTGTCAGCAGTTAAAACACTGAATGGTTTTGAAGAATCTGACGTTTTAGCGCTGGTCGCCTCTCTTGAAAAATCAAGTGAGCATCCACTTGCTGAAGCTATTGTTCAAGGAGCCACTGAAAGAAATTTAAAAATTGAATCTGTTTCTGAGTTTGAGTCAATCACTGGAATGGGTGTGAAAGGAAAAATTCAAAATCGTAACGTCCTTGTCGGAAATAAAAAACTTCTCGAAAAATTTGAAATAGAAGCGAATCAACTTACTCAAATAGCAAATGAACTTCAAAGCACAGGACATGGGGCTATGCTTGCAGCGATTGACGGAAAGCCCGCAGCTGTCATCGCTGTTAAAGATCCAATCAAGGGTTCTGCAAAACCTGCGATTGATTACTTCCACTCAAAAGGGATCGAAGTCGTAATGCTCACAGGCGATAATCGGAGCACCGCTGAAGTTGTGGCTCGCGAGATGGGAATTGTCCGAGTCGAAGCAGAAATTCTTCCTCAACAAAAAAGTGAAATCGTAAAACGACTTCAATCAGAAGGGAAAATCGTTGCGATGGCTGGCGATGGAATTAACGACGCCCCCGCTTTAGCTCAAGCTGATGTGGGCATCGCTATGGGAACCGGCACAGATGTCGCAATGGAAAGCGCTGGAGTCACTCTTGTTAAAGGAGATCTCACCGGCGCCGTACGCGCGCACAAATTAAGTCAGGCTACTATGAAGAACATTCGTCAGAACTTGCTTTTTGCATTTGGATACAACACTCTCGGTGTGCCAGTTGCCACCGGCCTACTCTATCCTATGTTTGGAATTTTATTAAGCCCGATGATCGCAAGTTTGGCGATGAGTTTAAGTTCCGTTTCGGTAGTTGGGAATGCTTTAAGGCTGCGTGGTGAAAAAGTTTAGGGAAAAACTGGTGGTCTGTAGTGGACTCGAACCACTGACCTCGTCCATGTCAAGGACG
>DDTZ01000006.1:6408-7974 GCA_002344565.1 Bdellovibrionaceae bacterium UBA2351
CATGTCAAGGACGCGCGCTACCAAAAAATAGCTTAAAAACCTTATAAATCGCTTTAAAAAGTAATTTACCCTTTATTGGCAGTATTGATTGTTACCGTGATACTAAAGTTGACTGATAATATTTGTTCAGCAGATATTTAACTGAACCACATTAGATAGAGGGTTACTTGAGGAGATTTTATTGGACAAATCAAAGTACGCGGATCTTTTTGAAAAACTATCAGGATATCGACCTAGGAAAAAGGGAGAGAGCTACGAGAAACTTGTTACCGCCGTCCTAAGATTCCTAAACCCAAAGTCTTCTATCAAGCACAATCAGTTTTTAAAGGGACAATACAGCGCCGATAGGTATCAAATAGATTCCCTAATAAACGGTGCCGAGAATATTATGGTTGAGGCCAAGGATTACTCCGTAAGAAACGAAAGAGTCGGAAGAGGTGAGGTTACGAAAACCGCCGGAGCATTGATCGACTTGCCTTTAGAAGGGGGTATAGTGGTCTCTACGACTGAATTTACATCTGCCGCAAAAACCTTTTCGAGTGGCTCAAAAATTAACCCTTCGGCAAAGCCGATTGAATTAATTCAAATGTCTATTCCAACAGAATCTGATTTAAGAGGAAGAATATTGCGGGGGCGAATTGACCTAACAATTTGCTCTCCGGACATTGGGAACACAAAATTTTATCCAGTTCTGTCAGAAAATGGAAAAAAAACGTTTAGAATGTTATATGGTGAGCAGACCAGTGCTCCATTCGTGCTAACTGGATTTCATGATGCTGAAGGAAGTTTAATTGAAACTCTTGGCGACTTCGCTGAAAAAATTATGGCAAATGGTAAAAATGCTGACCCACTTGAGGGCGAAGTATTTTTCGAAACCTCAACTAACTTATTTCACGATAATCATCTTTTCGAGCTTAAATCTATCAAATATTCTATAGCTTTTAAAACTGAGAAACGCTCGATAGCGGTTGAGCCGAATGGAGAATTCGCCCTCGTAGTTAAATCCGAGAATGGGGAACACCAAAGGCTGATAACCGATACCGATTTAAAACGAATTATTTTAGCCAAAGGTTGAGATAAAAAATCATTCGAATTTAAATTTAGCTAGTATCGTTATATCCTACTGAAATTTTGACCAAGTAATTATTAGTTTTTCCAACTCTTCTAGAGAATCACTAATTTTGGATGCAAAATGTTTAGCTATATGAGCGGGATTTCCCCCAAAACCTTCTATCCAATTATTTATTCGCAATCGAACCACTCTTCGCGGCTCGCCGTTTAAATCTAGCGAGTGCGTTCCGTTTTTAACGGAGTATTGAGCTCGATATTTATTTATCTGAAAATGTGCATAATAATTTCTTAGGAATTCCAATACCTCATATTCTTCCTTCGAGAAAGAAGCCGCTGTTTTTCCTAATTTTACTAAAATTTCAGAGATATTTTCTAAGTAGCCGGGAGGAACAGAAACAAAACTCTTCACTCGAACATATACTTCCAGTCGATTTTTGAAGTGCGGCATCCCGTTCTCTAACGTTTCATAAAGTTGTATAAAGAAGTAGGAGGCAT
>DDTZ01000006.1:8230-8361 GCA_002344565.1 Bdellovibrionaceae bacterium UBA2351
GTTGTATAAAGAAGTAGGAGGCATACAACGAATCAGTTCCCGCCCCGTTAGCAAAATAGGTAGCGTTTTTCCGAAGCTCTTTAATCCAATCTGCAGTTTTAAATACATCAGCATCAACGGTTCTGTTTTGA
>DDTZ01000003.1 GCA_002344565.1 Bdellovibrionaceae bacterium UBA2351
AAAATGAGCATCATGTTAAGCGCGGATACATCATTAATTGCTGACCTGCGCGTAAATGCAGATGGCTCGGACATGGTTTCAACAAAAGTTATTTGTGGTGATTTAAAAGATCCAAGTGAAATCAAAGATACTAACATTGCTAATCCAGACAAGTTAACGGCTGTAACAAGTATGATTTTATTTAACAACTCATCGATCGTGGCTGACCTAAGTGTGAATACTGGCGATAAAACGGTAAAACCAAAAACGTATATGTTATCCTGCAATAGTGGATCGAGCGTAAAAGCGTCTGATTACCTAGATGCTAACGGCGCGTCTAAAGAAAAAGTAATCGAAGTTAAGCAATTAAAAGCAGGACAACAAACGTTTGAATTAATCTCTAAAGGTTCAAGCACAGAAAAAGGTCTTTTGACTTCGTTTGAGTGCAGCAAAGATGACGACATCTTGAAAAATACAGTTAAATCTGTTGGCAAAAAAGCAGCTAATCGTATCCGCCTAAGAGTCGGTTCATCAGTATTAGTTCACCGCGCGGTGGATGTTAAAGAGGGCGAAAAGAAAATCAAGGAATTAGGTACAGACGCGCAAAAAGAAGTTAAATTCAGCGTGGTGTCGTGCAACGGTTAGTTTAGATAGTTAAATGAAAATAGCGAAAGGCGATGTGATGAACATCGCCTTTTTTTATTTTATATGAGCTAGATAACTCATGCTATTGCCGAGCCATATTTCACAATGAACTGCGCTGCTATAGCGATGAAATGTCGACGCAGCTGGCGGAACTGCACGAAGCCGGCGGAAAAACGTTCCGAGCATTAGTCGACATTCTAACAGTGGGGATGAAAAGCAAGGATTTCAAAAGAGCCGATTTTGCCGTGGTCGCGCGATTGAGAATCATTTGAGGTTTATTGAGCCTTTGGTCCGGGGCGTTTGACTGAGGCGATTACCTAATTTTTTAAATCAATTAAAATAATTTATAAACTATTTGACTTCAATTAAGGTAGCGCCAAATATCTATTGAAATGGAAAGTCAAACAGAAGGGGTTGTGATGGGTAAAATATTTTTTTTGCTTTTGGTGGTAAGCAGTGTGTATTTCGAAACTCAAGGGGCTCCTAAGAGGACTAAATCTCAATATTACCAAGTTCCTGGGCCTTACCGCGTGGGGGCTGTTGACGATGTAACGGTTACTATGTGTCATGATATCCACGGTGCAATCACGGGTACTGCATCATTTTCATCTGACTCTCCAGATATCACATTGGCTTCACATACCTGCAATAATTTTAATATGTCTGAAACGAATTGCTGTTCAGCTACATTCCACATAAATGTCACCTTTGAAGGATCCAATACTGGGACTATCGAGATACCTTATTTCGAAGGTACTTATTTGGCAGGCAAATTACACTGGGGAGTAATATATGAATCGATAGATCCGTCTATAGGCACTCTTTGTTCAATTAAGAAGCCGGGGTCAATATTAAACATCAATAATGGTTCGGTGGGTGAGGTCATTCCAATTGTCGGCGCCCCTTTTGAATTAGTATATAGTTCCGACTTTTCTTCGGATTTTACGACTAGTTTGCCGATGTTGAAGAATCCGTTTTTTGGGCCGTCCATGTGGATGCCATCTATACAGTCTTATTATGACGTCTCGAAAAAACGTTTATTTATGGGTTCTGGTGTGGCGGTTTATTCCGAAAGTAAAATTCTTTCCAATGGAAACTTATTTGTTGTTTCACCTAAGCAAGACGAAGCCTATATCTTTTCGCCATCTGGGAAACACCTGCAAACTCAATCAACTTTGACTGGCTACGTAAAATACAGTTTTAATTACGATGTTGCTACTTCCAAGTTGAAGTCCATAGTTGATGCGTTTGGAAATCAGACGAATTTTTATTATAATGGTTTGGGTGCATTGACAGGAATCACAGCTCCTTATGGACAGGTTACAAATATATCCTCAAATGCAAATGGACTGATTGCGTCAGTTACGAATCCAAAAAACGAAGCTTTCTATTTTACGTATAAGTCAGGAACAGAACTTTTGGAAACGGTAACGTTTCCAAATGGAAAGATATCTACATTTTTATATGACGCTTATGGGAAGTTAACAAGTGACTCCAATACTGGTGGAAGCTTAGGTACCATTACTCGAACAGCAAACGGTACCAGTGATGCGATCACTCAAACATCAAGTCTAGGTCGGGTGACCACGTTTCAAACCGGCAAAGCGTCGAAAGAATATTCATATGGTAGTGAACAAACGCTTTTTGGCGGCGTATTTTCTACCACAGAAACCGGGAGCGGTGTTAACCGATTTACGCCTTATTCTTCAACAACAACCTCAACTGTAAACGATGAGCGATTTGGTAATTTACATAAGCGTTTGTCTAGTTCAACTGTAACTATTAACGGTACGTCGCGATTAACTTCATATTCTCAGGTCGTGTCCACAAATGCACCCTCAGATTTTTTTTCCTACTCATCGATCACAAATACAGCCACCACTAACGGAAAGTCTTCGACACAGGTTTACGACGCGATAACGCGTACGAATACATTTACGTCCCCACTAGGAAAAACAGCCACTTTTACATTGGATTCATTCGAAAGACCTGTGAGCAGTGCAATTGGCAATGATATAGCAACTACCTATAACTATGATGGTGATGGGCGTTTAGCCGGATCTATACAAGGAATTAAAAACCAAAAAACATATGTGTACAATTCCTCTGGATTAGTTTCTTCAGTTACGAACTCGCGCGGCGAGGTAATATCGTACAGTTACGATATGGCTGGGCGAGTTACACAGGTGTTTCTACCAGATTTGCGTGTAATTGGGTATTCTTACGATGCCCATGGGAACCTAGCTAGCATTACGCCTCCTGGTAGACCGACTCATAATTTTTGGTATAATTTATTTGATAAAGTTTCGAAATACTTGCCGCCTAGTTTGGTTGGCGTAGTTTCAAAGGATACTGTCTACACGTATAATTCAGAAAAACAATTGACCCAAATTGTTCGGCCGGATGGACCGCCCGTGGATTTTATATATAGTGCTACAACAGGGCTTTTAATCTCATCAGGAAATTCCTTTGGACGTTTCGCCTACACCTACAAGCCTAATTCAGATCAGTGGGATGTGGTTTCTTCGCCAGATGACTACAACAATACATTTTCATGGTATGGTAAAGAAATGAAGACGGATGCCCAAAGGCAAACTTCATCAAATCTGCTTTTCGGTAAAACAACAATAGGTTTTGATTCAGAACATCGGCCTAGTTCCCGAACTATTCAAGGACGGTCATCGGCAACTACCTATACTAGAAGCACAGTTTATAACAATGATGGCTCACCGACCCAGATAGGTTCTTTGAATTTAACGTATAGTCATCCTTCTGGTCGACTAAGCACAACGTCCCTAGATAAAATTTCTGACGCAAGGACGTACGACGGTTATGGTTACTTAGCTACCTATACAGCTACCTATACGCCGATATCTGGTACGCCGGTCGTTTTATACAGTTACGCTTTATCCCGAGACATAGGCAGCCGCATTAGTGGAAAAACTGAAACCGTGCAAGGTGTAACCGACACGTATGTGTATTCATATGATATCGCAGGTAGGCTGACACAAGTTTTAAAAAATGGATCTGTCTATAGTTCGTATGTATATGATTCCAACGGAAACCGCATCAGTGGTTTAACAGGTGGTGTCCCGTTCACATCAACTTTTGATGATCAAGACCGGCTCTTAACATACAACTCAAAAACCTATTCCTACAACGCGAATGGGGAGCTTATACAAGTACAAGTGACTCCAACAACTCAGAATCTTTACACATACGATTTCTTTGGAAAACTGAAGCAAACAACATTAACCAATGGTGTTGTTCTGTCTTATTCGTATGATGGTTTAGGACGAAGGATTAGAAAGATGGAGAACTCAACATTTAAATATCATTATCTATATGAGGAAGGTGAGCGCATTGCCGCCCATGTAAATAACTCAGGTGTTATACAAAAGGAATATGTCTATGGAGAACATGTAAATTCAGCAGATTATATTATAGTCGGAGCAATTAAATATAGAATTATAAAAGATCATTTAGGATCGCCAAGACTTGTTGTGAACACGACTGACGGCACTGTTTCACAACGAATGGATTACAATGATCTGGGAAAAGTTACTAGTGATACAAATCAAGGCTTTCAACATTTTGGTTTTGCAGGCGGTATTTATGATGGGCAATCGAAGTTGGTGAAATTCGGCGCGAGGGATTATGATCCTGAGACTGGTCGATGGACGAGTAAAGATCCGATTGGGTTTGATGGCGGTGATACGAATTTGTATGGATATGTAATTAATGACCCTGTGAATTTGGTTGATCCAGAGGGTACATTTCCTTTAGCAGCAGCGGCTGCCTTTGCAGGTGCTTATCTTCTTTCTTCGCAAACTGATACACCAGATGCTGCAACTAATGAATTGTGGCAAGTTCCTTTGGCAGGGTTAACGGCTGGAGCCGTTGTGGAAGGCGCTGGCGCAATGTGTGCAGTTGCAAATTCAAATAGATTTATTCGAGTGGGAGAAGGTAAGTTTCCTGTTCCATTTAGTAAAAGAATTTCCATTGGCGGCGAAAAAGGCAAAAAATTCGAGATTGGAATATCCCCTAAAGGAAGAATTGATGTGAAAATTGGTTCTGAACGATATACTATCAGAAAAGGAAACTGAATCTAATTGGTAGGTAATGGTGTTTAGGATCTCTTTTGGCGATGCTTCATGCAAAAAATATACAGGCAGCGAGAAATCGCTGCTTGATGTCTGTAATCTTGTCCTTGAAAAGATTCAATACTTGAAGAATTTAAGAATCGAGCAGCTAGAAAAATGGAGTAATATTGAAACTACGGAAATAGAAGTAAATGGCAAAATAGCGACCCTTACAGTCTTTAAGGATACTGTTTCTCAAGAGAAGGCCCTTATTATAGTGCAAGCATTCTATCCTACTTGGCGATATCCAAACTACCTTTCTTTCGGCGGTGTGGGTCGTATTTTTGCGGAAGGCTTTTACATAGATACAAAAAATGAAATTAGCGACGCTAAAGATAGTGAACTGTGGCCGTATCGGTAACCTATATGACCTATTCGTATAGTTAACTAGGATAATTAGATGTTTAATTAATTGAGATCTCTATCTAGTGAGATTCGAAAGTTATTTCCTTAGATTTTTAAATTACATAAATTAACGGCCGGAATCGGCCGTTTTTATTTTGTGAGTTTTGAAATTCTCTTATCGTGATACGGCCGTTAGAAGCTTCGGTGCAAGAGATTATGATCCTGCCATCGGTCGATGGACAACTAAAGACCCAATAGGTTTTGATGGCGGTGACACGAATCTGTATGCCTATGTCGGAGGAAATCCGATGTCGTACATCGATCCAGAAGGCACATTTTTACTTCCCGTAGCCATCGGAATATTTATCGGCGCAACGTTAACTGCGACACCGGTGGATGAGAGTTTAGGTCAATGGGGTGAGGCTCTTCGAGTTGGTGCTGGTGCTTTAATTGGTGGTGCCACGACTGCATTTATGTATGGTACTGAATTTGTGATTGGTGGCTGGCGCCTTGCACCTTTTGGAAATAGAACTGGTGGTTTGAATAATCAGCTTCCGCACTATCATCGCAGGGTAGTAAACCCATTAACCAACGAAACAATTCCTGGACAAGGTATTGGTAGACATAGACCATGGGATACGAAGAGCACTGATAAAACTTTTTGCGAGAGATTTTAAAATGAAAGAATTTATAGTTACAATAAGTGATGACCTCGATATTTTTGAGACACTGGCTGACGCCGAAAAATATTTGGAACCCTGGATTCTTGA
>DDTZ01000172.1 GCA_002344565.1 Bdellovibrionaceae bacterium UBA2351
CGTGTATCGCGGTCGGGCATGCCGCACCTGCTGTAAATGCGGCGTTTGCTGTCAATCCATCGCCACTTTTGTTTTTGATGAGCGTGTCTGCAGTACGAATGCGAAAATCCATCAAGACGCAGTTTCCAGAGTTGCATTGCCCTAATGTTTGAGAAGACCAAGAACGAAAATTATTTTCGAAATTCAGCCAATCTGAAACGGATGTCCAAGCGATTGAATTAGTGGACCCTTGGGAATTTATACTATCCGTGGCGATAGTGCCTATAATTGGACTTAGTGTTGCGAAAGGGTAGTACACCCAATTTGCATCTGAAGTATTCATATTTCCACAGGTGTTTGCAATGACTCCGGGGTTGGCACCGCCGTTGGCTATTTGACAGCGTCTTGGGGTATTCGAGTTATCATCTATCAAAATGTTGTTGGTAAATTTTGTTCCATTTGAACCATCAAAATCAAAACCGATCGAATAATCATATGAACGCCTAACGGCGATTTGAGAAAAAGTTACGTTGGTTGAACTGGCTACAAAGATCTCGTTTACACTCGCATTAGAAAAAAATTGATTCACGAGGGCATTATTTGAACTGCCAATATCGAGTCCAGCCCCGGCGTTGTTGGACGAAGTGAGGTAAGTGAGTACTTGGTTTTGTCCTAAGATTTCAATCGAACCTGCATTAGTGACTAACACTTGGCCTAGAATATTATTATTGCCATGCATTTGAACGGCATCTCCGCCCCAATTATTTATGTGGATATCCTGTAAAACATTGAAGTTGCAATCAGACTCGATATTTATAGCGGGATACCAAGACAGGGCACGCATAAATGAAGATTTAAATTTTGTAACTCTGTTGTAACTAGCATTATGCATCCACATGACTCCGAATCCGGCTCCACCTTTTGTTTCTACATTTGAAATATTATTATAGTTTGAATCATAAAGTAATATACTTACGTCTTCACCACCTTCATCAATTCGAATTTTGTTTAATCGGGAAAACGAAGTCAGAGTATAAACAACTATGTGGTCGACATTTGCGCCCGAGCCGGTAAACGCCCCCTCGACCCATAGATATTTTTGGCTGCCTGTGCAGACTAATATTTTATAGTTTGGTGTTGTCGTTTCACCTGTGAATTCATCGCAGTTAGCGGTGTTGCCGCCATAGGTGACTTTGCTGCCATTGTTTACAACGATCGCTAGGCTGTCTTGATTGATATTGAATCCATATGAAGTGATTGAATTTGGAATTGTTAAGATGGTTCCCGCTTGATAACCCGTCAGAGTCTGTGTAGCGGTGGTTGAGTCGGGTGCGGGTACAATTGGATTTTCTGTCGTAGTATTCCACCACTTGGCACTGACACTGGCCATGACGGCAGTGTTATTGAGTTTCACGGTCACATAGTTATTAGTCCAAACATTACTAGTGAAATCGATTAAATCAGAAATTCCTTTTCCCGATTTCAAGCCGGTAGAATAGAAGGTAGCGACGCCGGTGGTAACCGAGCAAAGCCAATCGAATGCTCCTAAATAATCTGTAATGGAAAGACCCGTACATGTCGTGTAGCCAGTAGCTATAACTTTAAGTTTGTCTCCGCCATGAATACAGGCTTCGGTAGATCCCGTTTCATTGCCCGCGCACGCTACATCGGGTTGGTTGAAAAATCGTGTTACTCCGCTGCTGCTTTTGATATAGGATAGCCATTTGGCGCCGTTGGTAGGAAACGTTTTCGCCACAGTCACTGCGGGGAGAGGCGCTACGTCGTTATCTAAAACAGTAAATGATACTGAATTTGTTTCCAGCTCCATATTCGTTAAGGCACATGAAATGTTGACCGAAAACGTTTCATTGCCTTGAACAGTTAAGTCGTCAATCGTTGTAAATGTAATCGATTTTGTCATTGTGCCTGCGGGAAACAAAGCCGTCGCAGGCGCCGAGGAAAATCGGGTGAGACCGCTTGTGGCCCCAGTCACAGAAAGTTGAACTAAGGTGTCGGTGGTGTGTTCTGTGTCTAAGTTAAGATCGAGTGTGAAACTGCTGCCCTCAATTAAACTCAAAGCAGAAATTTTTGCTGTTAAAATGATTTTCTTTTCTACAGTTAAAGATTTTTGTTCAAAGTCTGTGATCTTGCTATTTAAAAAACAACCAGTAGTTAGCAATAGCAGGACCCCTGCGGTAACTATGCGTAGTAACGACAGAAATGGTAGTGATGAAAAAAACTTCACATATAATATATCGGTAACATATTAAAAAATTGCAGTTTCAAAACGGGATTTTGGAGTAAATACGGTTTTTAGACTCAAGTGTTTCAAGTTGAGAACTCATCCATCAAAATTTTGCACTTCCGCGAGCTGAGTTAATAAGATCTAATTGCGATTTTATAATTTATTAACTAATCGGAGATGTCTTTGTTTCACGGTATCGAGTGTAATTCCCGAGTTCTGTTTCCGATAGATATGAGCACAAATGAATAGACTTGCAATGGCGGCAAAGAAACACCACACAGAAGTTACCGCATATTTCCAAGCAAAAACGGCAATCAGCAAGCCCGAAAAGATAAGCAGGCCAGTCTGTTTAGTCCAACGATGTGACGATATAAAAAACAGCGTGCATATTCGGCGGAAACAACGAGGCTGTGTTTTTTTCGAACGATTAGTTTAAACATTGACCGACGATTTCACTGCGAGGTCGTCCTGTGATAATTACGTACATGGCGACAATGGCAAAAAATAGTCCCATGGATTGGAAAGCGCGCAGCCAAAGCCTGCGAATTTTTGCAGGCTCCGTTTGTAAAATCGCGGACGGAATCCAGGCGGGCCAAATGACGAAGGCAACCGAGATAAAGGCAATGACCGAGGCTAAATGCCACTCCCGAGACCAACTGTTCGCCAGAGTCAACCAAACGACACCCTCGGGGGCCTGCTGGGCCCCAAAGATTACCGGCAAGGCAACGAGCCAGCGTTGCCGAGGCTCTTTATTTAGGTACAGAGCCGAGACTCCCGCTGTGGCAAGAACGGCGGCCGAAGTAAAGCTAGCTGTGGCAGAAAAGCACTTATAAATCCCTCGGGGTGATTAGTTTAAAGCTGGGCCCTAAATCGGTTCAGCCGGCATTACGAGGAGCAAACAGAAAGCCGAAGCTTCATTTTTACGCATTTTAATGAAAAACTTAGAAAGAATGGGTTTACCCATAGACAAATAAAAAGACCTGAGGCATATCATTAGCTTAGATATCAATCCAATATGGTCGCGTAGCTCAGCTGGATAGAGCAACTGCCTTCTAAGCAGTAGGTCGCACGTTCAAGTCGTGCCGCGATCACCAATATAATCAAATATTTACTTATACTTTCCAAAAACCCTAAAAGTGAATTTGTCCCAACTGTGTCCCACATACTCAGGCCTTACCTATATCGAATTTATTAAGGGTTGATAGTTGTTCCTCAGAAAAATGAATGTAGTGTTTCATTGCCGTTTTCATGCTCATGCCCAAAGATTTACACGCCACGACAGGATTGATCGATGGATCAGCAAATACTCGAGTAGCGTAAGAATGTCTGAGGTCGTGAAAACGGCAATCAATCCTGCAGGTATCAAGCAGGGCATACCATGACTTTTTAAAGCCCGTACGGTCCATAGGACGCGATTTATCCACTCGGTTAGGGAAAACGTAGTCACTTGCATCAGTGACGTGGCATTGAGCCTTTAACAACGTAAAAACAGCCGAATGAATCGGAATAGATCTAGGCTGTTTCGTTTTAGTGTCTGATGCCCGAAGCTTAATCAGATTATTTTTAAAATCTAAACGATCTTTTTTAAGCTGAGTGATTTCACTAGACCTCATGCCCATATAAATGGCACATGAAACATATAGCTCTAAAGCCATGTTGTTTTCAATTTTATTTCTTAAGTCTAATAATTGAGAATCTGTCAGGTTCTTACCGATACCGTCCTCATCCTCTAACTCATCTTGAAAAGTCACTGGATCAGGATTGTAAATCCCTGGCATTTTAACAAGTCGATCGGTGGCTATGCACCACGAACAAAACGCCGACATTATTTTCCAATGATTAAAGATCTTTAGCTTATCTTTTTTGACAGACTTAGCCCTAGCATGGTCGATGTATTTTTCCCATTCATCGGCGGTGATCTCTTCAAGTGATTTCTCACCCCAGAAATCTTTAAAATATCTTTCGTAAAAATTAACGTACTCACCTAAAGTCTTTTCGCGCACCTTTTGGATTTTAAGCTTTGGATTGCCTTTTGACTTATCGGAAATAAACAACGGATAAAGATCATCGATTAAATCGGTTTTGTTTTCAGATGCACCGGAAAGAATAGCTTTATAATCCTCATCGCTCAAAATAGCCCGCTCGATCTTATTCGTTAGATCTTTGGCTAATTCAAAATTTGAAGTAAAAAGAGAATCCTCAACGCGAATGCCGCGCTTTGAAAACCTAGCGTAGTAAATATCACCACGCTTTTTAATTCTAGA
>DDTZ01000112.1 GCA_002344565.1 Bdellovibrionaceae bacterium UBA2351
TCAGGGAGAGTTAAAGAAGGTCGGTTTTGATCCGCTGTTTTCCATAAATCACACCTGTGCCACATTTAGATATAGAGCAAGCCGCCTGGCGCGAAGAACCTGGAATACCACAAAACACGTCGAGAGATTGAGGCTACATTTAGCGATAATTGCTCTACATCATAACAGAAATTTAAAGACGCTCTGGCCACTCCTAGCTGCACGCTAAGGGGCCAGTTCTCAAATGAAAAAGGGTCCCTAGTGGGACCCTTAACTAATTAGCAATTTACTAAGTCACTATTAGAAAACGATTTCGTTTGCGAATTCACGCATTTCTTTTGTCAGTGCGTTCGCTTTAAATATACGTTTCGGGCCATACGCTTCTTTTTGGTCTGCTACCGATTGGTTGGCTTCGGCAATCGCAACAACCAGTGACATAGACTTCGCTTTTTCTGAAGCCGCGTACGCGCGTTCTGCATTTACAACGCCGCCGCTGATAACTTTAGTTTTTAACCAGTCTTTTTTGTCCACCGTGCCCATCAATATTTCTTTCATCTGTTTGGGCGTCAGTGTTGGATTGATGTCTTTCATCTTTGCAGCAACCCCAGCAACATATGGAGCCGCCATTGAAGTCCCTGACATCGGAAGAACCAATTTGTTATCAAGACTTGGTACCGAACTCTTGATTGCCACACCGGGGGCCGCTACGTGTACTGATGTTATACCGTAGTTAGAAAAGCTACCTAATGCGACCACACCATTGCTGGCTGCAACGGTGATGCCGTTGTCTACTTGGATATTGGCAGGGAACGTAGGACGTTTATCGTTGTCAGAACCATCGTTACCGGCCGCGATCACGAACAATGTTTTAGGCGCTGAGCTTAACCATTTTTTACCTTGTGGTTCATACTGGGCGTACATACGCATAACTTCTGCATTTAGTTTTGCATTGTATGGCGCTGATACGGTTTCAGTTACTTGAGCTACGCATTTTTTGTAGGCGGCTTCGTCGCTGCCTTTAGTGCATTGCTTTTGTACAGCAGCTGCGATTTCATCCGCAGTTGGTGGAACAACTTTCTTTAAAGAAAGAGCGATTCCCGCTATCGCCGATAGTTGAACACCCAAGCTGTAGTTCGCAACATCGATTTGCTGTTGGCCTATATATGCCGCCGCTTGTTCGAATGTCCCGTTTGTCAATACAGCTAATAATTTATAAGCCATATCCATGATACCTTTTTTCTGACCAGAGGCTGCCATCGGATTAACGAAACTCAGTGGTGTGTCGGGGAACACGCGATTGGATATCATACGTGCATCCGGTGAAACCGATGCGATGATACCAGAAACGTGCGTACTGTGCGCGTACTGCCCGAAGAAATTTAATTCGCTAGAAAGTTTTTGCTTTTCAGCGGCCGTTAAGTTTTGAATATTGTCCTTCCAGTATTTTTCATCATCTGGTGTTTGGCTACCAGTTTGGATACGAGACAAGACGTCCATGATTTTATAAACCTTTTCTGGAACGTCCGACACGTGTTCTTTAAAGAACACTTTGCCGTAGTTATCCGCAAAATTCCAGCCGTAGATGTCGTCGACTTTTCCGTTTCGGTCATCATCCACACGGTTGCCAATTACCTCTTTAGTGTTGATAAGCGCGCGGCCAGTAAGCCATTCGTGGGAAAAATCAGTTCCAGAATCAGTAACAGCTACGCGAGCTGAAAACGCATTTAAACCAATCAATAAGAGTGAAAGAGTCAGTTTGTTATTTAATTTCATATATACCTCTAGTTGATACCTAATAGTGATTTGTTAGCTTCGATTAATGCCGTTTCAAATTTCATTGTCTTAGGCAAGAATGGATTCAAGTTTTGAATGTACATCCAGTTCAAGATATTTTGGGCTTCAATAGTTGCCGTTCCTGCCATTTTATTTTTATAAAGGCTATTTTGTAAGAACGCTTCGTCAACAACACCCGCGCGCATGAAACCTTTAAGTAGATTGTTTAATTGATAGGTCACGGTACGATTTAAAGGTAAACCCACGACACGTAAACCAACAGAGAGTAACCATGTTCCTCCACGGATCACAGAGACTTCATACGGACGTTTATATCTATGGATTAGGGGAGCGCCCATATTTTTAAACGCTATATTTTGTTCCGAGATCAAAGAGTAAACACCGTCTTTCGCACCGTTTTTATAGCAAACCGCAAAATAATCATTTACGATTTCAGTTTTGCATCCTTTTTCAAGAACCAAACGAGAGTGTGTTTTGTCCATTAGGATATCGCGCTGTTTTTCAATCGAATAACGAGCCGATTTTCCCGTTTTTTCAAATGCTTGCCAGTCAAATGGAGCGCCCGTAGCTACCGACATGATGTAAGCATTCATTAAATCGGCTTTTTGTCCGTAAAGGATATTTAATGCACGCGTTTCTAATGAAGGCAGATCAGCAGAACTAACTGGATAATTTTTGATGTTCTTTAGAGTTTGCTCTAAACGATTCGTTTGGTATTCGTACATAACATCGATTTGTTCAAAGATGTCATCAACGGCTACTTCAACGATAGCACCGATCGTGCGGTTAGGAATCAAACGAGGAAGTTGAACTAATACGCTGCTCAAAATGCTGCGGAATAATTTTTCAACGACGCCTTTGTATTGAGTCTGGAAATTGACAAGTTCAACTGGTCCCATCAATGGCAAGAAATCACCATCAATAGCTACGTCATAAACTTTGTTTAAATCATTCCAGTTAAATTTTACAGATTGTAAAACTTTTTGGGGTTGATTCAAAACCGTCATGAAGTACTGGCGAACTTGGCTGGCCTTTTCTGCAGACATAGCTGTATCAGCATCTAACGCGAGTAAAACATCATTTAATTGATTTTTTGTAGCCGGTGCTAATTCTAAGCTAGAATTTAATTCTAAATCCGCAAGCGAGAACGAAACCGGCAAACCGACATCGGACGATGTTGTTTGTGATCCTGGAACAGCCTTTGGTTTGTTTTTAAATTTCAATGTCGACACAAAACTTGTGCGAGCCGCTGTGCGTGGGTTGAAACGAAAGCTGTACTCACTGTTACGATTTTGAATCGCATTCCAGTCACCATCTAGCGCATTGATAAAATCTTTTGAAGCGAGCTGTCTGACGGGCATTTGGAACATAGGAACCGCTTTTACGACTGCTCGTAAATTTGGAAATGAAAGGTCATAGATGCGACACGGATTGCCTTGAGCATCGTATGTTAAAACATATTTGTCTGCGAACGGAATTTTCTTGGCGTCTACACATTTAGGCTGACTGTCTTTGCTCTTTTTCAAGAAGCTCTGAATATGCGCCAGTGTTGGCTTTGGAGCCGTTGTTGTTGCCTGCACTTTTGTCTTAACAGTGCTCATTACCCGTTGTTCTAACTCTAAATCGTCAGCTGACATTTCTGTCTGGGCTAACGTTTGGTTAGCGCTCATCGCAGCCGCGATGAATAGCAAAATCCATTTTGTACGAACCATAACTTCCCCCCTTGGAAGATAAAAAATAGCATGTGAAAAGTGTCATTCAGAACTTTAAAAATCCCAAGCATTTTGATAATTTGGCACAAGGTATCGCACTATAACGATCGTTGATGTTTCATATAAAAGATTGTTGAAAAATGGTTAAAGCGAGCCACCAGGACCTACGTATTGTTTCTCTTGTGAAAACGTTTCCTATCAATGGAAACAGGGCTGAAAAGTCTGTACAGAAAAATCGTCGTCGTCTAAATGTCAGTGCACACAGACATTCGAAAAAGGGGATTTATGCCGTTCGCAGATATAATGCCGATATTAAAATTCGCGGGAGAAAAGTACATGGCCAGCGCTACGCGTGGTATTGTGATCCTGGGCGGATTGTATTTGATCTTTTGGGTTTTCAAACGTCCTTGGATGGATAAATACCGTGTTCCAACGGTAGGTGCTGCTAAAGCTAAACCGGCTAAAGAAGCTCTTCTTACATTTTCTACATACATCATTTACACAATCGTTGCGGTCATCGTGATGTTATCGGCTAAAGCGGGTCATTCGATGATGTACACAGATGTTTCTAAGTATGGCTGGTTTTATACGGTATTTTCTGTTTTCATCTTCTGTGTTTGGTCAGATACCACGTTTTATTGGTCTCACGTTTTAATGCATAAAAGTAAGTTTGTTTACCGCTCCCATGTTGTCCATCACCAGTTTGTGAATACGACTCCATGGGCTGCCTACGCATTCCATGTGGGTGAGTCGGCGATGAGCGCCGGTTTCTTTGGCATTTTGATGTTGATCATGCCGTGGCATCCAATGGCTTTGTTCGTGTTTGTGGTGTTTTCGGTCACTTATAATGGAGTGATTCACTTGGGCTACGATTTTTTCCCTAAACGTTGGCGGCAACATCCGGTATTAAAGTACCTAAACACGACGACTCATCATATTTACCACCACCAGAAATCTGATTGTAACTATAGCTTTATCTTTACGTTTTGGGATAAGTGGATGGGGACTGAACGTCTGCCCGAAACAGATGCGGTCCAGGCTAAACAGGCCGTTTAATTTAATTCTTGTGTTTCTTTTGATATGTGTAAATAATATGTAAATGTCGAAAGAGTTCCGTAAGGATATTCGAGGCCGTGGGGCCTCGAGCAATATCGCTAATCATTTTCTATCCACGCACTTTGAGGCCACGGAAGAAGACTATGATAATTACCTTCTCGAAGAAGAGCGGTCACTTTTAACGACCGAATTGATCAAAGATACCTCTCGTAGCATTATCACTAAAAACAATAGCCCTGACGTTGGATTCGATTATTCGATTAATTGCTATCGCGGTTGTGAACATGGCTGTGCTTACTGTTATGCGCGACCAACTCATGAATACTTGGGGTATTCAGCGGGACTTGATTTCGAATCTAAAATTCATGTGAAATACGAAGCTCCCCAGTTGCTGCGGGACGCGTTGTTGAAACCATCCTGGGAAGGGCAAACGTTATTCATGAGCGGTGTGACGGATTGCTATCAGCCAATTGAACGTAAACTAAAACTGACTCGCGGTTGTTTAGAAGTGCTGAGTGAATTTAAGAACCCTGTCGGCATGATTACTAAGAATGCTCTAGTGACACGGGACATAGATATTTTGCAAGAGATGGTTAAGTGGAAAGGGTGTATGGTGTTTCTATCCATTACGACATTAGATGCGGATCTAGCCCGTAGCCTTGAGCCGCGAACCTCAACGCCATCAGCTAAACTCGCGGCCATTGAAAAGCTCAGCGCTGCGGGAATTCCTACGGGAGTGAACGTGGCGCCTGTAATTCCGGGATTAACTGATCAGGAAATGCCCATGATTTTAAAAGCAGCGAAAGAGGCGGGGGCAACAATGGCTGGGTTTGTACCGTTGCGCCTGCCGGGATCGGTGCTGCCCGTATTTGATGATTGGGTGAAAATCCATCGCCCCCTTCGCTATGATAAAATTATGAGCGCCGTGAAAGATATTCGTGATGGAAAATTAAATAGTGCTGAGTTTGGTAGTCGCATGCGCGGGTCGGGGCCACGCGCCGAGCACATTAGGAGTTTGTTTAAACTCACAACACGTAGACTTGGTTTAAATGAAAAGGATATGAATTTAAGTTCTGAATATTTCAAAAGACCACCCCAAGCGGGTGATCAATTGTCATTTAAAATTGACGACTAGTTGGTTTTTTCTAAGACCTGTATGCGAACACTGTACGAGGGGTCGCCGCATTCGATGGCATGACTGCCCAAGAAATAACCTTTACCAATATTACATGTACGTGCTGTTGGCGGATCTAGTGGCGACAGCAGAATTTTCATCCCAGATCTTGGCGTATTTGGGTAGAACTTGTTTAGTAATTTTTGCGTTTCGTGTTCAATCACTTTTAGCCACGAGGCTTTGGTTAAAACAACGCGTGCGGATTCGCCTTTCTTGAGACCATCCACAGAACCCTGGACGAAATTGTAATCTAAAGTTAATTCACCGGCATCGTCTTTATATTGAAGCGTGTAGGTCTTGTTTGCTT
>DDTZ01000051.1:0-2282 GCA_002344565.1 Bdellovibrionaceae bacterium UBA2351
ATCTTTGGTGCGCCAGTTGTGACGGACGTAGAAGCAGAACTAGGTGTTAAAGATAACAAACTTCCCGATCTAGTTCCGGGCGAAGAAGTCACCGATCGTTATCTTCGTTTTGAAATCGCAGAAGGTAACGTTATGAGCTGCGTGGGATCATTCGGTCGCATGCGCGATACGATCGGTATTCCAATATTACCTTTGATGACGGTTTATGATTTTTTCATCAAACGTGCGATGGATCAATACTTCTACAATTTATATTGGAAGAGCAGTTTCATCCTAGTAGGTACTCCATCGGGCGTGACACTATCACCAGAAGGCGCGCAGCACGGATGGAAATCAGATTTCCAAATTCCAAATCAAATCACATGGGAACCGTTCTTCTGCCAAGAGCTAGATTGGATCTTATGTGAATCTGTTCGTCGCCACGTCACTAACGATAACGAAGGCCGTAACGGCGTTCTTATCCGTGGGGTCACTCGCGGTGTGGAACAAAAAGATTTCGTAACGTACTTGAAAAAACAAGTGCGATTCAAAGCAAATCAAACGGCGCTATGCCGTTCTGAATACCCGCTAGAGAACGCAACTCCAGAAGACACAGTGGAAACAATTGCCGAAGCCGACATGATGGAAACTATCCGTCAGGAAGTTTTAAAAGGCGCTTACTATTTAATTAACTACCAAGGTTACGCAGGCTACAACCCAGGCGAAAACGTAGTTAATATCTTTGCGATGGGCGCTATGGGAACAGAGGCGATCAAAGCGTCTGAAGTATTGTTGTCTAAAGGCATCTACGCAAACGTCATCATGGTGACATCGTCTGATTTGCTATGTGGACAACAAGCTCACGAAAACAACTACCATTATTTGAAAAATGAATTAGGCATCAATTCAAACCTTTATATAAACACTAAAGGTGAATTGAATACTAGCGATCTAGTCCTAGTAGCCGGTAACCGCATTCCCGTAGTTTCTGTTCACGATGGCGAGCCAGGATTACTAGATAACTTGGGTTCTATCGTAGGCACAAAACAGGAATCATGCGCCGTTCGCAAACACTCAAAATGCGGCCGTCCTGAAGAAATCTACCACTTCCACGGCATCGATGCCGACGCTGTAGTAGAAGCCGCAGGCAAAGCCCTAAGCGAAACAGCCCTAGAAAAAGTAATGGTATCAAAACAAACATTGGGACAATTAGGCATGAATGATCAGCCAGAAACCCAATGGCAAGAGCTATGGCCAAAAACAGCCCAAACTCAACGCCACTAACCTAACGCAAAAAAGGCAGCTGCTAGGTTTTTGTCATGCGTAGCATTGCAAAAACCTAGCAGCTGCCTTTTTTTTAATTATGGACAATTTGCTTTTGCTAATAATTTATCGGCGTCACCGTTCACAAAGATACCGCCAACCGTGTTGTCTTTAAGTGCTGTCGCTTGTCCGCATGAGTTGAACGACTTAGGAACTACCGCTAATAAATCTTGAACTGGATTTTTGTACCAAGCCATGTAATCAAGTTCGAATTCAGGAAGAGTGGCATCAAGTTTTACTTTGATTGTCGAGCTCATTACTTGTTCCAACATCGCTAAGCCACGTAGAGTCTCGTCCGCATTCTTTACACAAATACCTTTGTGGAATAAGAAACCTTTACGTTGATGGGCTACTTCTACACCTTTTGGGCACAGTTGATTTTGGTATTGAACAGCCCAGCGACCCGCTGATACTAAATCTGAACCAAGGCTCATTGTTTCTTTTAACAAGTTTTGTGTGCGCAATTTACCAAACTCTGGCAATTTTTCGTTAATAACAGAGATGATTTGCTCTGGAGTTGAACCTTCTTTGATATCTAGAGTATTCAAAATCTCAAGGCCCTCAAAACTATATGCTGTATAGAAATTCAAGAAAAAGATCATACCTGCCAGCGATTGTCTAATAGCCATGAAATCAGGAGTTGATAGTTTACGCTTAGTGATATTTCTAACATCACACTCATACTGCGACGGAGAAACTTGAGTACACTCGTAGGCTTCAGAATCTTTGAAGAGATTTTCTAAATATGTAGAGCTGATTTCGATTGTTAACTGCTTGTCTTGATTCTCGATCAAGAATTTTCTAAAATCATTCAAAGCTATTTGGTAGTCCGAAATATATGACTGAACATCTTTAACCTTAGAGATGTCTTCTTTGCCATCTAATAAAAATCTTGAAGCTGGTGTATCAGGAAGCGCGTTGATAGATTTTTCGTATTCTTTAACATTGCCATATTTTGCGACCAAAGGTTTCACGCGGGC
>DDTZ01000051.1:2645-14261 GCA_002344565.1 Bdellovibrionaceae bacterium UBA2351
TATCTGCTGCCATGAACTGAGTTGGCGTGATTAGCTGTTCCGCCGATTCAGTCAAATCCGCAGACGACATCGAAGATGTAACGTAGACTTGTTTTTTTGATCCTGCATCTAGACCTTTAGACTTGCTGTTTTCGCACGCGATCTGGGTAACTAGACCTGCGATTAATAGTGATTTTACGATTAGTGTTTTCATTTGTTTCTCCTTTCTATTTGTTTTGTTTTTTGAGTACCGCTTACAAGATTGAATTTACAGAAAGGCGATCGGGACCAACAGATTACATTTGTAAATAGTTAACAAAGATATTTACTAAAAGGTAAACTCTCGGTAATATTTTCCTATGTCCAAGACGTTCACTGTATTCGCATTTAACGATTATAAAAAATATTTCAATGCCTGGGTGGACCTACAGCCCAAACAAGGCTACGGCGAATACCGTAGGGTCGCCCAAGCGCTCAGTTTATCAACCACAATGGTCAGCCAGGTCTTTAAATCGGAAAAGCACCTCAGTTTAGAGATGGCGGCAGACCTTTGTGATTATCTTGGACTGAATGAAGACGAAACGGACTACTTTCTACTTCTGGTAGAGTTTCAAAAAGCTGGCAGTTTCAAGCTGCGCGCAAAGCTGGAGCGACAAATTAAAAAATCACAGGAAAAATCGGCGAAGCTTGAATCAAAAATTAAAAAAGACATCGAGCTCAACGAAACCGACAAAGGCATTTACTATTCTAGTTGGCTCTATCAAGCCACTCGCTTGCTTTCTGATATCGACTCTTATAACGATGCCGACGAAATTTCGCAGCGGTTGAATGTCCCTAAAAATCAAATTATCAAGGTGATGCAGTTTCTGATCGAAACGAATCTATGCCGTAGGGATAAAGGTAAATTAAAAATGGGCCCCGCCATTACTCACCTAGCCGCAGGATCACCGATCGTTACCCGCCATCATTTGAACTGGCGCGTGCGTGGCTATCAGCATATGACCATTCCCGACGAGAAAAATTTCTTTGCAACTGTTCCTATGGTTTTATCTGAATCATTGGCTGAAAAAATTCGCCAAGAATTACCACAACTAGTACAGAATATCCTGACAGATGTGGCACCGTCTCCTTCGGAAACGGTACGTTGTATGAATATAGATTTCTTTGAATTCTAATCGTATTTGCGGAAGTCTCTAGATTTAAACCAAAGCTTCAGTTCTTCCCAATCTGTCGACGATAGGTTCTTACCTAATTGAGTCACTAGACTACGGATACTTTCGTAATCATCCGGAGTGAATTTGAACTTCGTAGGATTTATGAAATATCGCGGGTACGTTTTGTAGCACGAGCGAACCTCGTCTTTATAGTTTTCATTTTCAACGAATTCATTGAGTACAAGTACTTTCTTGGCACGAGCTAAACATTTATCCAGACCTTCATGTTTATCTATCCACTTAATACCCATGACGATTTCGTGCAGAATCAAGTATGATTTTGAAGACGACGACATACCTTCCCAGCGACGACGATCAATAAAGATCTTCTCTGGCGTATGAAGTGCCACTTGTTCCGTTTGAATTTCCAACGGAATACCAATTTTTAAGGCATCTAACGATTTCAAGTCTACCGGCACTATATACCACTTACGCGCACGTGCGATGTGCAAGAAGTCTGCAGCTAAATCTGGAAACTCTATCTGCAATGTTTTAATGATCGGCAGCATAGTTTCTTGGTACTCAAGAATTTCAGCAACATCTACCTGATATTCTTCAATCATCTTACCTTGAATCGCATTGCCTCCGCCCACGTCGGCACCGCCCGCTTCACTGACCGGTCCTGTCGGCGCCTTTGGCTGAGCCGTTTCGGTGACTTGGATCGTTTCCCGATTCCCACCGCAGGCAACAACGAAAATAAGTAGTAAAAAAATCCATTTTTTCATTACTTCATCTCCATATTACGTACATCGACTTCACTGATCAGGAATACCGTTTCTTTCAAAACTTTTTCCTTAGTGAATTCAGATATGATAATACGTTGGTTTTTAATATCATAAAATCCCGTCGACTTACTGTAGACGTCTTCTTTTTTAGTTTTTTTATTAGTAATCGTAACCGAAACATTCCTCAGCAACATATTCGGCGTCGTTGAACCGCTTTCGGCAGTATCGGCGCGAACGGAAATACACTTCTCTACTTTTGAATTGCATGAGTCCAATTCAAATTTGGAAATCGATGATTCCATCTGTGCTTGGCTAAAAGCTATCGAGCTTATAGCGCTTGCGGTTAAAAAAAGAGTTTTAGGGTGAATGACCACGTTTAGTCTCTCTTTTTTATTGCGCGTGTTGGTTAATAGTTACTGGCAAATTTAACTCATACGAGTTCACACAAAGACTTCTACCTGCTCTTGGATCAAGAACGAAATCTTCAGCATTTTTATCTTTAAAGATTCCACCCAGAGTGCGATCCGCAATCTTTGATACGCGCCCACAAGAATCATACTCTGCTGGACCAATCGTTTTTAGATCCGTAGTTGGATTTCTAAACCAGCTTAGGAAATCAACATTGGTTTCTACATTCTGCCCGTAACGGTTCATCATCGTCGTTTTCACTGGGCCAGATAGAACCTGCTCAAGCATTTTAAGACTGCGATCAACTTCGTTGTCTGCAACTACGCAAATACCATCATGGAATAAATAACCCGCACGTTGACGAGTCACTTGCGGGCCTTTAGGGCACAACTGCTGTTGGTATTTGATCGCGTATTTTGCAGACTCCAAGAAATCAGAACCGATAGAAATTGTCTCGCGGAGTAGATTCTTTTGTCTTAATGTAAAAATGTTAGAATTTACATCCACTAGGTACTGATAACTTTGCTTAGAACTAAGCTTACCATCTGGATCTAGCGCCGATAATTTGTCGAATCCTTCTAAGTTATATGATGTGAAGAACGAGAAGTATAAAACCATTCCGCCCACCATTTGACGAAGGCCCATCAAGTCTGCTGGCCCTAACTTCTTTTGGAACACGTTATTGTAGTTACAGATGGCTTTGCCAGATTCTTCATCGATCATCTCGCACGAATATTTAGCTTCGATTCCAGTATTGATAAGCAAAAACAAAGGATCCAAATTCAAAGTTAACGATTTATCGTAATTCTTAATCAACCATTTTCTAAAACCATTCCAGTTTTGCTGATGTTCAAAAAAGAAGTTTTGAAGGTCCGAAACCGTTTTGATGTCTTCAGCACCATCTAGGAAATACTTACGAGCTGGAACGTTGGGAATGCTGTTAATGATTCTCTCTAGTTCTTTTAGTTTACCTTGTTTACGAACAAACGGCTTAATACGAGTTAAGATCCCTTTGTAGACAGTATACACCTTTAAAAAACCTTCCGTATAAAACTGAGCTTTCAAGTTTTCAGGATTTTTAATCAATGCCATTTGGAATGCTTTTTCAGCAAGAGGAAATGTATGGAACGTTAATAGCTGTTCACCTGAATCCGCTAGTTCTGCATCTGTCATTGTCTCGTCGACCTTTACGACCTTCTCGTCAGTGACTGGCTTTTCAATCGTTTTTTCGATTACTTTCTCATTTGGCTGGCAACCCATGGCTACGATCGCCGAAACCATTAAAAATACTCTAAATAGTGTTTTCATCACATACCTCTGATTGAACCTATATTAACCAACTAAGTGATAGAGAAATAGGCATATTTTGTAAACGGTAAACACAATAATTTACAATTTGGTAAACACTTTAGACTTCGGATACTATACTAAATTCCCAACTGTCCAGACTTTGGACAAGGGAAGAAGAGTCAGCTGCTAGGTTTTTGTCATGCGTAGCATTGCAAAAACCTAGCAGCTGACTCAAAAAAAACCCAAGGTTTTTGGCCTTGGGTTTTGGTGTTTTGGTCTTTTTGGGACTAATGACTACTTAGGAGTGTTGGCTTCCCAGTATTGTAGGCCGATGTTTAACTGTTCCATCGCTTTGTTGTAGATGTCAGTTTGGATTTGTTGGTTCTTAGCGTTCTTCTCTGGAGAGTTAGACACTTTGAAGTTTTGCAATTCCATTTTGAAGTCTTGTTTAGCCGAAAGTTCGATTTTCTTTAATAGAGGCAACATCATTTTAGCATCTAGTTTTTCTTCAATAGAGCTATCCATTGGAGGCAAGAAGCCAGAAACTTTGTAACCAACTTTATCTGCGAAAGGCAAACGAGCGATAAAGTCTAATTGCTGAGTGTACGCTACAGCTTGGTGGATTTTACCAACAGTTGAAAGTGGTTGAGACAATAAGCTTTCTTTCAATAAAACGTCTCTGATAAATTGAGCACGGAACATTAAAATTTCGTAAGCAGTATCTTCATAACGTGAATGATTTTCGATGTGCATTTCGATCAAAGCATTTACTTTTTCGTCAGACAAGAAACCACAAACAGTTTGCATCGCCAATGTGCGACCCAACTTAATTTTGTTGATACGGTTAATTTCTGCATCAGTGTAGGCGATCTCGTTGCCCTCTTTATCCACTTGTTTCATTGGATTCACTTCACGAATCTCTTTTTGCCATAAATAAACAAGTTCAGCTAAATCACTCACTGAAATAGCTTCAGCCAATTTTTTACCGAAAGGCATTAACTGAGACGGGATTGGGCTTAATTTTTCGTAGTTAGCTTCATCCATTAATTCTTTAACTGGAAGGAACACACGTTGGTCATTGATACCAACAACAGTTGAATCCATGCCACCAACCATTTGGTCCATTTTGCTATTTGTAGTATCCATGCCCGAAGTCATGTGATCCATTTTTTTGTTCAAATCGTCCATTTTATTTGGAACGTCGATCAAGTTGTGAACTTTGTCACACGCTGCCAATGATACTAATGCGATTACTAATACTAATAATTTCATTTTCAATTCTCCTTAAGGTAAATATTACTTCAATAATTCTTCTTTTAATTTTTTCAAACCATCGTCAGCTGGAACACCTAACCACATAGAGAAGATGTTCTTAGTAAGGTCTTTGCCAACTACTGAATTAACAGTGCCGTTTGTATCTTCGAAATAAAGAGTTTCAGTGCCATCAGGGTTTTTGTTAGTTACAAAAGTCATAGTTTTGCCGTTTTTAGCTTCACCGCCAGCAACCATGAATGAGAACAATTTAGTAACTTCAGCAGAGTTGATATCGATATTGTTAGCAACTAAAGCATCACGAAATGAAACTTGAACTTTATCAGCTTCAACATCACGTAAGAAAGTTAATTGAACAACAGCTGTTTTAGCAGAAGCTACTGAAGATAATAATTCAGCATCTTTCTTAACTACAACTTGAGGCTCAGAAACAAACACTTCAGCCGTGTAAACTTTTACATTAGCTACTAGAACTTTTTTAGTTCTTAAGCCCGCACCTACTTGAGTTAAGTTAACATTGTATTGATCCACTTTTACAGATGCTGCTTTTGACAATTTAACACCTGAGTTTTCTTTACCAGAAAGCTCTTTAGTTAATAGATCAGCAAAAGATACAGATGCTGCTAGAGTTAAAGACATAGCCAATTTAACGATTGTATTTAAAGACATGAGTCCTCCGTTTATTCGTTTTTATTATGTTGATGGACAGTAGGTATGTGAGAAAAAATCGATTGTCACCCATTTAATAGAGTATTTACCCAGGCATCAGAAACCGGCGATTTTTTTCATTTTGTTAAATGGTGTAAATTACCTAAATTACAAGACTATCAGCGAACCACCGGGAATAATTTTCCTTAACAAAACTAGCTTTTCAACTTTACTTTTGTACAAATTTCGCTATTGAATACTAGGCACAACATGAACGCATCAGGCACTAAGTATTCAGCACAAATCCAAAAAGACTCACTGGCGTTGGCTCAATGGTATGAAGCTAATCAGCGCAAGTTACCATGGCGTGAATCCAAGAACCCCTACTTTATCTGGATCTCTGAGGTCATGCTCCAGCAAACGACTGTTGCCGCCGTTATGCCCTACTTCGATCGATTCATTAACCGCTTCCCAACATTAGAATCACTGGCCGATGCGCCGATTGAAGACGTTTTAGAAATGTGGAGCGGTCTGGGCTATTATAGTCGCGCTCGCAATCTACATAAGTCCGCGAAAGCCCTGCGCCAAGGACCATTCCCGACAACCTATCAAAAATTAATCGAGTTTCCTGGGCTTGGACCTTACACCGCTCGCGCTGTAACAAGCATCGCGTTTGGCGATCGCGCTGGCGTCGTTGATGGCAACGTTATTCGCGTACTAAGCCGTCGCTGGGGACTAGCGCTTGAGTTTTGGAAAACAAAAGAAAAAGACAAACTTCAAGTCATTGCGGACGACTTAGTTCAATATGCTGATCCAAGTATGGTGAACCAAGGGCTCATGGAACTAGGTGCTACCGTGTGTTCCAAAGAAAAACCGATATGTGGTTTATGTCCATGGCGCACACGTTGCGTAGCCTTAAAGACTGGCCAAATTGCGTCTCTACCACTTAAGAAACCTAAAAAAGAAAAATCTCTTTGGTTGTACAGCCCGGATATCGTTCAGAATAAAATGCAGATCCTATTTACTAAAAATTTAGAGATCCCAGTCCTAAGCCGAATGTGGATGATTCCCGGCGAGATTCAAAAAATCACTAAAAAACCAATGAAATATGACTTCACTCATTCCGTGACAGATCACATAATATACGTAGTATCAAAAAAGCCGCGTCTAGACAAAAAATCAGCAGAAACTGAAGTTCTGAAGTGGATCGCATTAAATGAAGTTGGGAAATTTTCTCAAAGTTCCTTGACGAAAAAACTCCTAAAAAAGTGGGACCTCTAGATTGAGGTCTAACCCCACGACGATTTGATGATTTAGTGGCTAGATTTGCTATTATGAATTCTATGTTCATACATTTTCCGAAATTACTGTTGGGCGCGACCACCTTGCTGGTGCTTGCAAATTGTAGCACCAGCAAACCGAAGCCCACATTGACTCCTACGACAGTTACCATTTCTACTGGAAAAGATTCTGGCATTTCGGATATCGAGTGTTTTAATCCTCAATTTTCCTATCGAGGAGATCAAATTCTATATATTTGCCAAGAAAAACGATTCAACTCACAACCTCAGTTATATGTTGAAGATTTGAACACCGGATTTCGCAAACAAGTCACGTTTCAAGATGGCAATTTAAAAGAACCGCATTTTTTGCGGCCCGATTTTCTAATTTATTTATCAAGCACCGATAAACGCAAAGAACATCTTCCGCTACTTACAGAAGTCACTAAACCGATCGATGAACTTGAGGTTTATTCGTTCGATTTGCGTAATGACGAAATCGAACGCATTACTGAAAATGATTTTGAGGAACTGGCTATTGCTCCGCTCAAACACATTGATCCAAAAATTGTATTTGTTCGCCTTGAAACTGGTACCTATAAAGTCTTTTTAAAAAACTTAGCCAACAAGAGTGAGAAGCTGATTTACAAAACCAGCAATAAAGTCACCGAAATCGGTGTTACGGAAGGCAATCAGGTCCTCATTGCCGAAGATACCGGCTATAAAAAGTGGGTACGCCTGATTGAAAACGATCAAAAACAAACTATATGGCCCGAACTGAAAAAAGAAGCGCAGTCCTTTTCTGTAGATCCAAAAACGGGTGACCTAGAATTTTTAGAGGCATCCAAAATCAAAACGTTTTCTCTGAAAAACCTTTGTGAAAGTGAAGTTTTTTCATTTCCTGGACCAGTCATGGAATTGCAACGCTCTCCTGTGGTTGAGAACTTATACGTTTATACGACTTTGGTTCAGGGCTTACGTCGCATAGAACGCAAAGTTATTCCTAGAAACCCCACCCAGCCTTGCAAAAAAATTGTAAGACGGAGATAATTGTTTTATGTATCACAAAATGAAAACAATAGTTTTAATTTGCCTGATTACCCTAACGTCTTGGTCAGCTCCATTTCCGGTCAGTGGGACTTCATTGATGACTGATCCAGAAGAAGGTCGTTTTCTTGAACCACACGGTTTTAGATTAAAAACGACAAATCTGAAATGGACACCTGTCCCTGATGAAAAGACATCTATCTTTCAAACATTTCGTTTCGCACCCGTGAATAATCAGACAGCTCAATTGACTGTGCGTAAAGACGAACTTGGTCAGCAGAAGAATTTAGAAGTGTACGCTAAAAAATGGATGCGCGAATACCCTCAGTATGGTTTTGAAATCCTAACCACAAAGAACATGCACTTAGGCGGCGGTGATGCGTTGTTAATAGATCTTGTTCATCGTGCCAAAAGCCAGCAAATACGCCAGCTCGTTCTGCATAAGAATAAAAAGATCGTAATTCTTACCTGCCTTGATGAAATCTCTAAGTTCCGCTCGACAGTTTCAGAATGTAACCAGATGATGACGTCCTTCTCCTGGAAATAATTTCTAAAAGGCTAATTAATCACTGATTTTTTGGCGTAATTCGATTAAAAATTTACCGAACCCTATATCGGTGGTTTTTATGCTTAAAATGCTTTTGGTTCTAATTTCTCTAAATGTGATGGCGACTGTGAAAAAACCTGAAGTTTTCACTGAACCAATCAAACTCAAAGACGTTCAAAAAAAATTAGTTTTCCCTGGAACCGTTCGTAGCCAAAAACAATCCCTAATACTTGCTGAAAATTCTGGTGTCGTAACTCGCTTAAAAAAACAATTGGGTTATTCGGTTAGCAAAAATGAAGTGATCGGCTACATTGAAAATCCAGATCCAGTTTATCAATATAAGCCACTGCCTATCCGTTCACCGATCGCGGGTCGAATCACTGACATGCGTTTTTTTGAAGGCTCTCAAGTTGAAAAAGGAACTCACATCATCACCATCACAGATCCAAAATCGCTTGTGGTTGAAGTGCAAGTTCCGGCAAAAGATATCGCGTCTTTGAAAATTGGTGGCCCGGCTGAATTCCATGCCAGCTCAAAATATCCAGTAAAACTTTTGGGCCTATCACCAACCCCGGACGCAAGCTCACTAACTTCAATGGCTTTGTTTTCGTTTGCAGATTCAAAGCAAGTAGTCACTGCCGGACTGCAAGGCTCCGTCGAATACGTATCTTCTGTTAAAAAAATGATTTTGGTCAGTGAGTCTAACTTGATTCGTAAAGGTCAGAAAGTTTTCTTGCGCAAATACCAGGACGGTAAAGTCGTATTTGTTGAAGTTACGACTGGCGAGCGCGTTGAAGATCAAATTGAAATCTTGAGCGGCCTAAAAGAAGGCGACGAGTTTATTTCAAAAACCGCAAAACATATTAAAGACGGCGACGAAGTTACGAAAGCGGAATCTACGAACTAATGAAGTTCTTGTTTCAAAATCCGCTTCGGGTTTATTTAATTTTATTTATCTTATTTTGCGTAGGCTTATATTCAGGCACGCAGCTGCCCATTTCCTTGTTTCCTAACTCTTCGAAAGTTACTGTTCGTGTTTCTATTCCACTTTATTCGATGTCGCCACGAGATTTTTATCAAGACTATGGCTATCGATTAGAATCCCAGTTACGCGCGCTGGAACTTAAGATCAACACCCTGACCGCCGAGTATTCCTACGGTGATGTGTCATACAAAATCGACTTCGATTGGTCCGTTGGCGGCGAACAAGCCCTTAGCAAAGTACGCGAAGTCATGGCTGGTACCAGTGCCGCCTTCCCTCAAACGATGCGAGAAAATTACTACGTAGACAAGTGGTCTGAAAACCGCACATTCGTAGCTCTAGCTTTTTACAGTGATAAAAAATCTCCTGATGAAATCTACAATTTAATTCAGCCTACCCTCGAACCTGAAATACTTTCTGTAAAAGAAGTTCAAAGCGCCTATCTCTACAATCCTCAAAAGAAAGAAATCGTCCTTGAGTTTTTACCTGAAAAACTCTCATCGTTTGGATTACATCCGTCTGACCTAGAAGGTGTGTTGAAAAGTGCAATGCGGGAATTTAATGGTGGCCGCATTGAATATCAGAACCGTCGCACACAAATCTACTTTGATCCATGGATCAAAACTAAAACGGATTTAGAAAACTTTTCTTTCTACATTGATCATAAAAGAATTGTCTATTTGAAAGACATTGCCGATATTCGAATGGGTAGCAACGAAACATCTCGAAATATATTTAGAACATCTGGCTCATCTGCTTTGATATTATGGGCGGGTCCTAAACCCGGAGCCAATGTAAAAGAAATGTCCGAGCAGATCATTACGATCGTAAATAACAATCAGAAACTTTGGCCTGAAGATATTCAATTCAAGTTTTTAGTTAATCCGGCAGAATTTATTAATTCCAGTGTAAATCACGTGGCCTTTGAGGTCATCTTAGCGGCGTTTCTTGCCGTAGTAATCCTGTTCCTATTCATCGGCTCTTTAAAAAACGTAATTACGGCCGCAGTTGAAATTCCTCTTAGCATCATCCTTGCGCTGATCTTAATGAAAATCTTCGATATGAATTTGAATTTGATTTCATTAGGTGGTTTAGCGCTGTCGGCCGGAATGAATGTCGACGCATCGGTTGTGGTTATCGAAAATATTTTTCGACATTTAAAACTGTATCCCAATCGTAGTAAACTGGACGTAATCGTCGGCGCCGTTTCTGAAGTCTACCAGCCGATTCTAGTCGCCACGCTGGCATCATTGATTGTTTTCTTCCCAATTATTTTCACAACGGGCTTAACAAACTCGCTGCTCGGTGATTTAGCCAAAACGGTTATCTTTTCCCATGGTTTATCAGCTATTGTAGCACTTATTTTAGTTCCGACCGTCCGACTTCATTTTTCAGCCTGGTTTGCCAGTGAAGGCCATTCACCGATCGAGCCTGCTCTTGTTAAATTAGAAAACTTCTACGAACGCACCCTAGGCGTTTTGATTCGTAATAAAAAACTAGTGCTCTCGATCTCCGTTGCAGTTTCCATAGTATTCATACTTTTTCTAACCGTTCTTCTACCACGCCTACCAAAAGAGTTAATCGGTAAGCCGGAAACAGATTGGTTAATTGTCATTACGAATTCTAAAGATTGGCAGACGCTAGAAGATTTCGATGAAGGAGTTTCGGCCATTGATACTCACCTTCGTGAAAAATACGCAGACAAAATTGACTATACGTTTTCCCAAATGGGCAATGGTTGGGGTAACGTGATGGTCCGCTTGAAAAACAAATCAGATTTGGAATTTCTAAAAAAAGAAGTTGAAAAAGAATATCCAGACACTCCAAATTTAAAAATCATGACGGAACCTTGGAATCCTTCGGAATTGGTCGTTCCAGACCCAGCGCCATTTGTTGTGCACATCACGGGCTCTGACACTAGAAAACGAGCCGAAATTGCCGAGTTGTTCCTGCAAGAACTGGAAGACCAGGATATTTTTCCTCGCACGCGCATTTTCCCAGATATCACAAAGAACTACGCTTTGAATATCCGCACATACCGACCACAATATGAACCTAGTGCGATTTCGTCCTTTACGTTTCTATCTGGCCAACCCCGATATTTAATGTACGTAAAAGATCCAGTGACCGATAAATCGATTAACATCAGTGTTCAATTTCCTAAAAAATACACCCAGAGCTTAGAGTCTTTAAAATCGATGCCTTATTACCAAAATCAACATGT